>JACRDM010000042.1 GCA_016218565.1 Elusimicrobiota bacterium
TATAAGAAACTGACGCAAGGAAAATAAAGATACCGGCCCTTGTCTTGTATCTATTTTAATTCCTACCTTCTCTGCACCCAAAGCGTTAGCCACAACCTTAGTATCAATTTGTCTTTGACTTGGTCCTGTATTTTTAATTATTTTTGCTGCCATCTTACTCACCTCTTTCTTAAAGTTTTATTTTGAATCATACTTGTGAATTCTAAAAAATTCACCAGCAAGCTCAAATACCATTTCTCCTTGATTCGTTTCCCGACCAAATCTATGCAAAAATTCCCTGAGTGATTTTAAATTCTTTTCAAATCTATCTGGATCAATATATGTATATATTATTGTAGTTTTTTCCCATAGTATATCCTAATTTCTTCATACTATTAATATCTTTTTTTAACCAAGTACCATCCGCCGGAGGCATCGTGGTTGATCCTCTTCCGATAATTGTAAGCACTTTTTGCGCCTCCTTGATCCAAGTACGAAGGTGTTTTATCTCTCTACCATCTTTATCTTTATCGGGAATGTACAAGGTTAACTGCGGTGTTGAAGGTACTTCTACAGCCCCCAAAATTTCCCCTAAATTAATCTCTAAGATATCATCTGGCATATTTATATTTCTCTCCTCATCATAAGTTTACCACTTTTGACCCCAAAAGTCAAGTTAAAAATATAATCTCTTTTAACCACGCTCCATTGAGTCCAAGTTTTTGCTGGTGATTTTACGAGGATTTTAGGACGGTGTCAAGGTCAAGATGTCAACTTATAGTCCTTTTCTTTTACCAACCTCTCCCCGAATTTAATACTCTGCGACACCGCCGATCTGGTTAGTCCCGAATACCTTCCCAACTCACTTCCACTCACTCTTACTAATTCTCTATTTCCCCAATTTATCTGCCTCTGGCCGATACCTAAAAAGATTCCTGTCTCTCAAGATATGCCAAAAATATCCCTCAAGCTTACTCAAGAGTAGCTGATTTTTTTATATAGTATTTGTTATATTCCGGATAGTAAAGACGGAAATCCTCTTGTAATTTTTCCAAGGGAATTTGTCCTGGCCCAGATGGCTTATTAATATAAGAATAGGTAAGCAGTGAGCCAAGTTTTGGGAAAATCAAACGAGAAATACAACCTATCTCTCCCAATGAAATAGTAATGAGATGGTTATTCTTATTTTTTAATGTAAAATCTAAAAGCCTGATAAAATCTTCTGCATTATTTGCTTTAGCGGCAATTTTAATTATTTGCCCTCCGCTTTTTAGCGCCTTATTTAGAATCTCTTCTAAAATATTTGACTTGGGTGTCCTGCTAAAATCATGCCAGGAAACTATAATAATTTTCCTATTTATTTTTGCCAGTTCTACAATTTTAGCTAGGAGGGGCGATTTTAACTCAATATCAATCGCATCAATTGAAGAAATATTGTTTTTAAATATTTTTAATTTTAAATCATTAGGAATTTCTTTTTGACCCCCCTCTTCTTTACTACGAATCGTTAAAATCAGTGGAAGTCCTGTTTTTTTTCTTAAAATAATAGATTTCCTTATACTTTGAGGATCTAAATTATCAAATTGATCTACCCTAATTTCCAATATATCAACATTTAAGAATTTAATTTGTTTATTATCCTCTTTATCGGTTATGGCCATCGCAATTTTGGGTATTTTACCTAATTCTTTTATGGTTAACCCCATCATTTTATTAATATCCTCCTGCGCTCTTATCTTATATATTTAGCGACATTAGACCATCTTAAAATTGGCCCCGAGAGATTTTAGATCATTAAGAAAATCAGGATAAGACTTTGAAATGCATTCTACTCCTGAGATTCGTACCTCGCCTATTCTTAACCCGGCTACCACTAAGGCCATGGCTATCCTATGATCGTTACATGATAAAACATGTCCAGCTTGTAAACAAGATTGATTTATGGTTATACTATCCCTAGTAAAAGATATATCTGCCCCTAACTTCATCAGTTCAGCGGCTGGAGCAGTAATCCTATTACTTTCTTTATAGGTTAAATGAGAAATATTATTTATCCTTGTTTTCCCTTTTGCAAAACAGCCAAGAACCGCTAAAACAGGTACTAAATCCGGTGTGTCACCGCAATCTATATTGATACCTTTAAGTTCAAATGGACCTTTTATTTCTACTTTATTTTTAGTGTGTTTTATTCTTGCTCCCATTTTATTTAAAATATCTATTATTTTTTTATCACCTTGTTTGTCGTTGATAAGATCGGTAATGGTTACCTCAGATTGAAGTAAACATGCAGCCGCTATTAGAAAAGCTGCCGAGGAATAATCTCCATGTATTATAAATGATTTCGGCAGATTAAATTTTTGAGCACCAGGCACTGAGAATACCTTATAGCCATCTCTTTTTACTTTTATTCCAGCTTGTTGAAGAACGTCAATCGTGACATCAACATAAGGTCTGGATACTAATTTATTTTTCAATATTATAGTTGTATCCTCTTTTGCCAAAGAAGCCGCTATTAAGAGTGCAGATAGTGTTTGAGAACCTTCTTTACCGCTTACAAAAGTTTTACCACCTTTGATTTCGCAGTTACTTTCTAATCTAATTGGAAGTTTATGATCTTTACCTTTCCCGGCAATATCCAGACCCCAGGATTTTAACGCTTCTACTATGGTTCGGTTTGAACGACCCAGTAACGTTCCCTCACCTTGAATGTTAAAAACACCTTTGGCCAAAGCAACCAGAGGCAAAATAAATCTTAAAAGAGTGCCCGATTCGCCAACCTTTATAGAATGAGCTTTAGGACGAGGCAATCCACAAAATCCTTTTATTTGTAAGTACTTTGCTGTCTTTTTTATTATAACTCCTAATTGTCTCCAGGCATTAATTGTGGCCAGAGTATCATTTGCATATAATGGATTTATAATTTTACAATTACCATTGATACTGCAAATCATAATAGCCCGATGAGTGTATGATTTAGAAGGCGGGGCTTTAATAACACCAGCTATTTTAGGAGTTTTTTCAATAAGTATGTTAGTATTTCCTTGCATCTCAGTCCTCTTCCTATTAAAAAGCAATTTTAAAATACCACGTTTTTTTGATTTTTACAATACCTCAAGTTAGGCTCCACTTCGTTCCGCTAACTGATTACACCGATTATTACGAAGATTACGCAGATTTTTATCAGCGACTAGGCTGGTAATCGGTGTAATCTTTTGGAAATCCGTGTAATCAAGTATAGGATTGAAATTCCTATACTTAAATATAGCTAAAAAAACTGGCTAAAAAACATAAGTTTATCAATAATAGAAAAGAATTTGTTTATTAAAACTGTTTCAAAAACCTTAAATCATTCTCATAGAACAAACTAATATTATCGATCCCGTATTTCAGCATGGCGATCCGCTCCACTCCCATGCCAAAAGCAAAACCGGTATATTTTTCCGGATTATATTTAACGTATTTGAACACCGCCGGATCGATCATCCCCGCTCCCAGTATCTCGATCCAACCGCTGTTCTTGCATACCTGGCAGCCGGCGCCCTGGCAGGCGAAACAACTCATATCCACTTCCGCGCTAGGCTCGGTAAAAGGAAAAAAGCTCGGCCGGAACCTGGTGGCTAATTGTTCACCGAACATTTCTTTGATAAACAGAGTCAGGACCCCTTTCAAATCTGCAAAGGTGACTCCTTCATCTACCAGGAATCCCTCTACCTGATGGAACATGGGAGAATGGGAAACATCGGCATCATGACGATAAACTTTGCCCGGCACAATTATTTTCACTGGCGGTTTTTGTTTCTCAAACACCCGCACCTGGACCGGCGAAGTATGAGTGCGCAATAAAACTTTATCTTCGATAAAAAAAGTATCCTGCATATCCCTGGCCGGATGATCAGGAGGAAAATTCAGGGCTTCAAAATTATAATAATCAGTCTCGATCTCCGGGCCTTCCACCACTGCAAAATTCAACCGGTTGAAAATAGCGCATATTTCAGCCATCACTTCACTGATGGGATGAATACTGCCTTGGGTTAATACCTCGCCAGGCAGGGTCAGATCAACTTTCAGGTTAGCCAAAGACACGGCTTCATGCTGGTCCTTCAGCTCCTGCTCCCGGCTGGCGATCTTTTTCGCCAGGCAGTTCTTGATCTCATTAGAGAGTTTGCCGATGACCGGCCTCTCGTTTTCGCTCAGATCACCCAGGCCGCGCAAGACGGCAGTAAGTTCTCCTTTTTTGCCCAGGTATTGAACCCTGACTATCTCCAGGCCGCTGCTATCGTTAACCTGCGCTATTTCTGCAACAGCCTGCTTTTCGAGATTTTCCAATTTATTCTTAATCTCTTCAAGGCTCATTTTATCCTCGATTGTTTTTTCTATACGCTATATACGGTTTCTCCCCTTCTCCACTACCTGATACATGATGATCCCCGCCGCTACGGCGACATTCAACGAATCCACACCCTGGCGCTGGGGAATTTTTATCACTTCATCCATTTGGACCGTTATTTCTTTAGTCATCCCTGCGCCTTCATTACCAAAAATTAGAGCCAGCGGCAAGCGCCATCCAGTTTCATAATAATTTTTAGCACCATGCGCATCGCAGGCTACGGTTTTGATCTGCCTGGCACGTAGTTTTTTGATCAGTGATAATAAATTATCCACTTTCACTAACGGCAGCCGTAACAGCGACCCCATGGTCGCCCGGACAACTTTGGGATTATAGGGATCAACAGTTTCCTTGCTTAAAATGATCCCAGTGACCCCGGCCGCCTCTGCCGTCCGGATAATAGCGCCTAAATTCCCGGGATCCTGGATCCCACCCAACACCACCAAAAAAGGTTTGGGTCCATCCAGTAACTCGGTCAGCCGATATTCCTTTATTTCCGCTACGGCCAGTATCCCCGCCGGCGTTTCGCAATCTGATACCGCGGCTAACTCCTGCGGAGTCACTTGGGTCAGGTCTATCTGGCGGCGCGTTAAATTTTGCAGCAGCAACTGGCCGCGCCGGGTGGATTCCAACTCCTGGGTATAGATCACTTTAAAGCGTTGCTCCGGGGATTTGCATAATTCCTCAACCGCTCGTATTCCTTCCATGATAAAAGCTTTTTTTTCCGCGCGCGCTTTTTTTTGGCGCAATGATCTTATATAGGTCAGAATGCTCTTCATAATCAGACTACTCGCCAACCAGTTTGTCCAGGCGCTCCCGAGCTAAGGTATATTTATCGTTCAATTCCAGGCACTTCAGATACATTTCTTTAGCTTTACTGGGCTCATTTTTAGCTTCATAGGTAATGCCTAAATTGTAGTAAACATCGGCACTTTTCGGGTCAAATTTCTGCGCTTTCATAAATTCGCTGATCGCCGCGTCATATTTGCCGTTCAAAAAATAAAACTTACCCAGGTCAATGACGCAATCCTCATCCGCTTTAGTCAAGCAGGCCCGGGGGGCTTTCTTCTTGTCAACCATATGGTTATTCCACTCCTCTGAATTTATTGATGTCCTTGTCCGCACCCACCACTACCAGAACATCCCCGCTTTCGATCTCATCTTCCGGGAAAGGCGTTACGTTTACATCTTCTTTAAACTGGGTTTCACCGGAATCAGTGACTTCCGGGATTTTGCGTTTGATGGCAATGATGGTGATCTTATATTTTTTTCGGATGTCCAGTTCTTTCAGGCTTTTTCCGGCAAAAGATTTTGGCGATATTATTTCCACGATACTGTAATTAGGAGAAAGCTCAATATATTCATAGATATTAGGCGAGATTAGGCTCTCGGCCAATTTGGCGCCGATATCCCTTTCCGGAAAAATCACCCGGTCCACGCCAATCTTGCGCAGGACTTTTCCATGCAAGCTATTAATAGCTTTGGTGACGATCATTTTCACCCCCATCTCCCGCAGCAGCAAGCTGATCATGATACTGGTTTCCATGCTTTCCCCTACGCTGACAATAGCGACATCGACCTTCTGGATATCCAGGGATTTTAAGACTTTCTCGTCGCTGGCATCAGCCTTGACCGCATAGGTCACTTTCTCGCTGACATCCTGGATGCGTTCTTCATCTTTGTCTATGGCCAGCACCTGGCCGCCTTTTTCTACCAGAGTCAGCGCTACGCTCCGTCCAAAATTACCCAATCCGATCACTGCAAATTGTCTCATACTATTTTCTCCTGATATAATATTCACTATACTAATCTGTGTAATGTAATCAAGACATCCTGAATCCGATAGAATGTCTGTCTATCCGATCAAGACTTTTTCTTCGGCGTATGAAAATAATTCCGTGCCTTTAGCTTCCATTAAAGCAATCCCCAGGGTCAATGGCCCGACCCGGCCAAAATACATAGTGATCACCAGTAAAAGCTTTCCCAGATCAGAAAAATAACCAGCCAGACTGAGGGTTCCAGCCGGGACCGCTGATAAGCCTACGGTACCAAAAGCGCTGACCACTTCAAACAAAATGCGCAGGAAATCACCCTTTTCTATCATGGCCAGTCCGGTAGTTACCAAAATCACTAAAGACAGGGAAACCAGGGTCAAGACAAAAGACTTACGGATGATTTCCCCAGGGATCCTGCGGTTATACATATTGACCTGATATTTTCCCCGCAAGGTAGCCATGACACTGGCAATCATGAGCCCAAAGGTAGTGGTTTTTATGCCACCGCCCGTACCGCCGGGAGAGGCGCCGATAAACATGAGGATGATCACAAAAAATAATGTGGCTGGCTGCAGCCAGCCGATATTAACGGTATTAAAACCAGCTGTCCGGGGAGTGACGGCTTGGAAATAGCTGATTAATATTTTCTGATCCAGCGGCAAGGCCGCCATAATAGCCGGATTATTGTATTCCAGTATTAAAATTACCACGGTGCCAACCAGCAACAACCAGGCGGTTACCTTTACCGCTATTCTGGTATGGACGGATATTTTTTTCCAGCGGCGGGAATTATACAACTCGTTAATAACGATAAAACCAAGCCCCCCGATAATGATCAAAGAAGTGATCGTCAAATTAACCACGACATCAGTGACATAATTGGAAAGGTTATTGGAAAAAGTGCTGAAACCGGCATTGCAGAAAGCGCTGACACAGTGGAATAGGGCCTGGCCGAAGGCTTCCTTGATCGGAAACTCCCGGCTCCAGTGGCTGGTTAAAATAAGAGTGGCCAACCCCTCGATCAAAAAAGTAAATTTAACGATATATTTGACAAAACTACCCAGGTCCGCCAGATTATATTGGTTGACACCTTCCTGGATATTCAGCTTATCTTTGATATTCAGCTGTTTATTGAAAAGCATAAACATCATCGTCGCCAGGGTAATATAGCCCAAGCCGCCCATCTGGATCAGTAAGAGTATAATACTCTTGCCCCATAAAGAATAATGGGTCGCGGTATCCACCGTGATCAGCCCAGTCACGCAGATAGCGCTGGTAGCGGTGAACAAAGCATCGACGAAAGTAGTATGCTGTCCCCGGGCGCCGGCAAACGGCATGGATAATAACAAGGCCCCGACCAGGATCAAGGAGGCAAACCCGATAGCTAAAACTCTATGTGGGGTAAACATATAAACCGCCTTACGTTGTTAATTGCTGTTTAGCCACTTCCACCAGAGCGACAAAAGCTTTGGCCTCATTTACTGCCAGATCGGCCAGGATTTTCCGGTCGACAATTACGTGCGCTTTCTTTAAGCCGTTCATAAAACGGTTATACGATAGTCCGTTGATCCGGGCAGCGGCGTTAATCCTGACGATCCAGAGTGAACGAAAATCTCTTTTTTTTGCCCGCCGGTCCCGGTAAGCATAATTCAAACTTTTATCTACCTGCTCTGTAGCGTGACGGTAGAGTTTGGATTTTCCCATCCGGTAACCTTTGGCCCGTCTAAATATTTTCTTCTTCCACGCCCGTGTGGTTTTCCCGCTTTTAACTCTGGTCATGATAAATAATCCCCCGAAATTATTCTGCGTATAGCGTGTAGCGTTAGCGTATAGTACTTATCTCTTGCCTTTCCTATCCGCTATACGCTATGTGCTTAACGCTATTTTAAGCGTACGGTATTAATTTCTTAATGTTCTTACTATCGGTCAAATTAAGCATCCCGCTTTTGCGCAGAGTCCTTAATTTTTTGGTTTTCTTTTTCGTCAGAATATGACGGGCCTGCGATTTTTTGTACATGACCTTGCCGGTAGCGGTCACGCGAAAACGCTTCTTAGCCCCGCTATGGCTTCTTATTTTTGGCATCTGCGGCTCCTTATCTGGATTTATATTCCGCCCGCGGGCGGTTGATTACAGCGATTTGAAATAGATTACAAAGATTGAGAAGGGGTGAACGATTTTTGTGAAGCCCTATAATTTTACTTATTTTTTTGCCGGCCCCAACAACATGAACATATTATTCCCTTCCACTTTAGGCGGCTGTTCAATGGTGGCAGTGGCGGCGAACCGTGCTTCAATTCTTCTCATAATGCTCACGCCCAACTCCATATGCGCCATTTCCCGGCCCCTGAACATCATGGTGATCTTGACTTTGTCACCTTCAGCCAGGAACTCTTCCGAGTGTCTTAGCTTCGTTTCCAGGTCATGCTCCCCGATCTTGGGCCTTACTTTTATCTCCTTGACATGGATCACTTTATGGCTTTTCCTGGCCTTTTTCTCTTTCTTTTCCTGTTCGTACCGGTATTTACTATAATTCATTATTTTGCATACCGGCGGGGTCGCCTGGCCGGATATTTCCACCAGGTCTAATCCCTTTTCTACCGCCAGGTTGAGGGCCTGGGACATAGCCACTAGGCCCAGCAGTTGCCCTGCTTCGTCGATCAATCGTACTTCACCAGCTCTAATGCGTTCATTGATCCTTAACTCTTCTCTAGCGATAACGATCACTCTCCCCCTGCCCCCCTGTTTAGTTCTGCCAAGCAGAACTAGAGGGGTCAAAAAAATTATCGCTGATTGCCCCACCGTAAAAGGAAATATCATCAGCGATATAATAAAAGATTATCATATGATAACCTTTTGGCTTATAGCCATACGGTGAGAAGTTTTTCACTTCTTCTTTCATGGAATAATTTATAGCACATTTCCGGCTCATTGTCAAGATTTAAATTGCACCGCTCCTTTGCCCAACAATCCTTCTATATCCTGCTGGAATACCAGGGAAGCGGCTACGCGCACACTAGAATCAGGAGACACTACCACTTCACCGCTATGGGGAGTCTGCAAATACAGGTAAATCGGGCACATACCCGGATGCTTGGCCATAATTACTTTGAGCTTGTCTAAATAATCCTGTTCCAGGCCCACAGTCTTGATATGTATCTGGATAGACTGGGTCAGGCGTTCCCTGGCTTGTTCCAGAGGCATTATCCGATCTAAGATAATTTGCGGCTCCATTCCTCTTCTATCTAATTGACCGTAAACGATCACTGTCTGGTCCTGCCGGACCAAGCTGGCGATATCCGTCCGGCTATAGGAATCAGGAAAAACTACGACTTTTATCTCTCCCTTGAGGTCCTCTAATTCAAAGACAGCCATTTTCTCATTTTTTCTGGTAAAAAGCACTTTGACTTTCTTAATGATACCGCCAACCCTGATGGGTTGCTTTTCAGGAATATTGACTACTGCCAGAAGATTGGTGGTGGTATAAGTCTGCAGTTCTTCGGCAAAACGCGCCAAGGGATGGCCGGTCATATAGAAGCCCAGCACTTCCCGTTCATATTCAAGTAATTTATTCTCAGGCCATTCTTTATAATGGGTTTTATTAGGTTCACTCTTTGGTTCTTCTACCGGCAGGTCATCCAGGAACGAAGTCTGCCCGCTCAAAATATCCTGCTGGAGCACCGCGGCTTTTTGTACTACATTTTCCAGAGTATCGTACATTTCCATCCTGGTAGAACCAAGCTGGTCCAAGGCGCCGCATTTTATCAAGCTTTCAATAACTCTCTTATTGACGGCGTGCAGGTCCACCCTCTTACAGAAATCATAATAACTGATAAACGGCCCGTCTTTCTTCCTGGCTGCCACCAGAGACTCAATGGCCCCTACCCCCACGTTCTTGACTGCGGCCAATCCAAATCTGATCTTCTCCCCTTCAACGGTAAAATTAGCAAAGCTGTGATTTACCTGCGGCGGGCCAATGGTAACCCCCATATCTTTGGCTTCATCAATATAGACCACGATCTTATCCTGGTCGTTACTTTCACTGGTCAATAGAGAGCTCATGAATTCCAGCGGATAATTTGTTTTTAAATAAGCGGTCTGATAAGCGAGATACGCATAGGCCGCGGCATGGGATTTATTGAAACCATATTCGCCAAACTTAGCCAATAGATCAAAAAGCTTATTGGCTTTTTCGATCTTTACTTTATTCTTTACCGCGCCTTCCAAAAATATCTTTTTCTGTTTCTCAAATCCTTCAGCTTTTTTCTTACCCATGGCCCGGCGCAAGATGTCTGCTTGTCCCGCGGTAAACCCGGCCACGGCCATAACGATCTGAATCACCTGTTCCTGGTAAACAATGACCCCATATGTTTCCTTTAAGATCGGCGCCAGTACCGGCAGATCATATTTTACCGGGATCTTGCCATGCTTGCGCCCGACAAAATCATCTAACATCCCGCTGCCCATAGGACCAGGCCGGTATAAAGCGATCAGGGCAATTATGTCCTCCATACTGGTCGGCTGTATTTTGCGCACCAGATCACGCATACCGCTGGAATCTAACTGGAACACGCCCAGGGTCTGCCCGCGACTAAGCAATTCATACGTTGGTTTGTCATCCAGGGGTATTTTATTGATATCTATTTTAACTTTGCGGTCCGCCGCCAAGGTCTTGCCGGCTGAGTCTATCACAGTCAGCGTTCTTAAACCCAGGAAATCTACTTTCAATAATCCCATAATATCAGACAGTGTTTTGCCGTCATACTGGGTCGTTACTTGCCCCTTGGAATTCTTGCAGAGAGGAACATAATTGGTCAGTTCCTCTTTGGTGATCACGATCCCGGCCGCGTGCTTGGATGAATGCCTGGTTAATCCTTCCAGGGTTTGCGCCACCTGAAACATTTGCTTCAGCTCAGGACTGGCGCTCATATTCTTTTTAAGGTCCGCATTTTGACTGGCAGCCTCAGCCAGGGTCATACCCGGATCATTGGGAATTAATTTAGCCAGACGGTCTGCCTCATCCAAGGGAATATTCATCACCCTGGCTACATCGCGAACCACTAGTTTGGCGCCCAGCGTGCCATAGGTGATGATCTGCGCCACGTTCTTTTCCCCGTACTTATTGCGCACATAATTAATGACCTCTTCCCGGCCGTCATCGCTGAAATCAATATCCAAATCAGGCATACTGACCCGATCGGGATTCAAAAACCTTTCAAAAAGCAAACCATAGCGCAACGGATCAATATCAGTGATGGCCAGGCTGTAAGCCACCAGACTGCCGGCGCCGCTGCCTCGTCCCGGGCCAACCGGAATATCGTGCGTCTTGGCATAATGAATAAAATCCCAGACAATCAGGAAATAGGCGGAATAACCCATTTTCTTGATCACGCTGAGTTCATAATCTATCCTTTTCTCTATCTCCGGAGTTACCTTGTCATAACGTTTTTTCAAGCCGTCTTTGCATAGTTTTTCCAGGTAAGTATCCAGATTATAACCATCCGGCACGGCAAAAGCCGGCAAAGACACCTGAGAAAAGTTCAGCTCCAGGTGACACTGGTCTGCTATTTGAATGGTATTCCTGCAGGCCTGCGGTACTTCCGCGAATAGTCTCTCCATTTCCTGCGGTGATTTGAAGTAAAACTCATTGGTGGTAAATTTCATCCGGTCCGCGTCGGTAATACGCTTTCCTGTCCCGATGCATATCAGCACTTCATGAGCAAAAGCATCCTCTTTATGCGCGTAATGAATGTCATTAGTCGCCACCAGCCCGACATTCTCATTTTTAGATAGAGTGATTAACTGTTTGTTTACTTTTAGTTCTTCTTCCAGTCCATGGTCCATCATTTCCAGGTAGAAATTACCTTCCCCAAAGATCTGCTTGTATTCGTACAGAGCCATCCTGGCCTGCTCCAGATTATCATCCAGCAAACAATTGGAAATCTCTCCCTTTAAGCAGCCGCTCAAGGCGATCAGGCCTTTACTGTATTTAGCCAGGGTCTCCTTATCAATGCGCGGGCGGTAATAGAAACCTTCCAGGAAGGAAATGGTGCTCAGTTGCAGTAAATTTTTATATCCCTGCAGGTCTTTTGCCAGCAGAGTTATATGGAAGGCTGCTTCACCAATGCCGTTGGAACTACGGTCAAAGCGGGATTTGGGAGCAAGGTACATTTCCGAACCAATAATCGGTTTAATGCCATTTTTCATCGCCTCTTGATAGAACAGCACCGCGCCGTACAGGTTCCCATGGTCAGTAATAGCTACTGCTGGCAAATTCATCGCGCCGGCCGCTTTTACTAACTTTTCTATACTAATAGCCCCGTCTAACAGACTGTATTCAGTATGATTATGCAAATGGACAAAATCAGCGTGTTTCATGGTTTTTTATTGTACTCCATTTTAGGCGTTTGTCAATAAAAAAACCCCTGCTTACGGTAACAGCCACTTCATAGCCCAAGCCCAAGGCCATTTTTAAGATCTTAAAATCATAGCTCCATTTAAAGCCCCTATTTAGTCGTTTTCCACGAACCCGCCGAATAACGTTCTTTGGACCGGAGTCACCTATTTAAGTGATTGTCAAGGGAAGACATAGCGACCTTTTGAAAGATTCGCCACGCCTTTAGAGGCGGGGAACTCCCGCTGGATTAGAAAATACTCTGCCCTTTTCGACTACGTCCATAACTGCCTCTAAATAAACTAAGACTTTTTCTTTTGGCCCCTTAATATTCACTTGACAGGCTGCCTGCCCGTCTTCGGTAGTTTTTAAAAAATTACTTATCGCTATAAACCCGCAGTAGATATCAGTGTAAGGCGCCACAAACAAATCTGCCTGACAGATTGAGCTTACCCCTATGCTTCCGGCGTATTCCCTGACGGCATTACCCATTAATACCGCAGTGATCTGCCAAAAAAGCGGTGGTAATAAAGCAAAACTCTCCATCAATTCATAAGTTTCCCCCAGGCGCTGCCTTCCAAGCCGAACTTGCCGATCAAATTCTTCGAGAAACTCTAGAGCGCCTTTTTCGGGCTTATTTTCATTAAAATAAATACTGGGCCGTATTACAATAAGCCCCACGGTTCTCTCCCTATCCTGATACGCCGGAAAATCTACCGGAAGAATAAATTTAGCGTCCTTCTTGAAAGTAGGATGATTACCAAGCCCCCAAATTAATAATCTAAGAGAAGTTATCTTTGCGGTATTTGGATATTTCCGGCTTAAGCCCTCTGCCAGATCAATAAGAGGGCGAAAATCTACCAGCTGGCTGACCCAGTAGATCCCATTTTTCTCCGTGGATGAACACCATTGCAGCTTGGGCGCCTGGCGATTTGCGAGGGGTGGTAGTTTAATTTCGCCCTTGCCGATTTTCTTCTCCCACTCTGTTAAAAGCTCCTGCAGAGGCACGCCATCAATGGCAACATGGTGGCATTGGATCCATAAATCAGCCTCGCCGGCATTACGGTCAAGCCTGCAGTTGATATTAAAAATCCCCCACCCCGGATGTTTATAGCGTATAAACGCAGGGGCTTCCAAGCGGCTGTAATTCTCATCCTGCGGCGGCATATCCTCAAAACGGATAAACGTAGAGCTTAGAACTCTTTCAATATATTCTCCTGTCTGCTTCTGCGCCGCGCCAGGAACATTACACAACCAGGCATCTATTCTCTTTTTTAAGGTCAGCTGCCTTCTTTTATCGGGCAGGTTAAGCGTTGCGTTATAGGCGGCGATTATTTGCCGGATAGCCTCTGCCTTTAATGCCTCATCAATACTTAAGGCAGTGGCTTGCCTGTCTAAATAGGGTATTATGGAATCCAGGGTGCCATTGTCATTGAATACGGCTTGAACAATATCAAAGACTTTGTTGGCTACCCTGCGAGTGGCAAAACGGCTTATTTTTAGCCGCCAATGAGTGAGGGGGAGGCTTAAAAACTCGGCCAATTCTTTTATCACGCCTTCCGGTGAGCCAAGACCGAGCCTCATCGCGACCAACACAAATTTGGACTGCTCAGTCTGCAGATAAGCGGTAGTGCAGTGGCGCCATCCATCGTCAAAGGGCCTGACACCAAGCCTTTTTAAATACTGCACTATTTTAATAATACTAAACATAAAAACAACCGAGGGGCTCCACCTGGTAACTAACCTGCGCATCCGCAGGGGCTCAAGAACAGCCAATGTTCCGCTTTCCTTATACCAACGCACTGTTTTTTCAAGGCCGTTACTTAAAGCAGGATAGCGATAGGCAAAACCCGTGCTTTTTAACTTCTGATTGCTAAACGTAAAATGATCCGTATAAAAATCGCTTATCTCCGGCGTAAGGCCAAACATGAACCTCGATATAAAGGTAATTTTTAGTAGCGCCCTGAGTAACTTTTTGGGCATAGACCAGGGCGGAAGCCACACCCCCATGGCGCGGCACATCATCGTAATTGCTTCTCTTTGAGTATATGGATGCTCATCGCAAATATTGTAAATCTCACCTGCCGCCTGCGGGTATTCTGCCAGATGGATTGCCGAAGACACTACATCGTGCACAGAAATAAAATGTATTTTATTCCTGCCACCGCTGGTCAAAGCAGCCCTTTTGTGCGCGAACAAAGTAAAGGCGTAAAACCAGGCATATACGCTGCCGGGGCCATATACCATTACCGGCCTGATAATAACCAAAGGCAGGGCGTATTGGCGATGATAATTTAAGGCCAGCTGCTCCATTTCCGCTTTAGACCATTCATACCAGTTGCGCGGAACTTCAGCATAAGACTCATCTTCGGTAATGTTGTCTCTTTCTTTGCAGCCGGATGAGACATAAGCGGTGCTGCAGCAAATAAAGCGCTTTATTTGAGAGCCTTTGCAGGATTCAAGGAGTGCCTTGGTGCCTAAAACGTTGGTCTAATAAAGTTCTTCTTTTGGGCCGTTGATGTTAAATAGGGCCGCGAAATGAAATACATAGTCTGCTTTGGATATGTATTCTGCGTAGGATTGATTGTCCGCTATTCCGCCATAGACAATGTTGATGCCCACAGCCAGGAGCTCTTTGTCTTTGCGGTCATTTCTTGGCCCGCGCACCAAAGCTGTAACGTGATTCTCTTTGGCTAACTCTAAAGCCAAGCTCTTGCCGATAAAGCCTGTTGCTCCGGTAATAAAAATATTCTGATTTTTTATAATCTTTTCCCTTCCCAGGCTTTTGATTTAAATATCTCTTATACTGATCTTGACCCTCTCCATCAGGTGAGGCTTTGTGTAACAGTTTAGCTGGTATACTCTATAAGAAGTCGACAAATTGTGATTCTTGCAGGTTCTTGCAGGTATTGGGGTCGGTATTGGGGTCGCGGTATTCTAGGGTATTGGGGTCAGGGCTAAACTATCAACATATTGCTGCTGCTAGTTTTGCTATCTTTTCTTCTAAGCTGCTATCCTTCTTGATTTCTTCTTTCAGTCTGGTATGCACCAGGTATTCAGCCGCTGCATAAAACGACTTAGATTCGGCATTAAACAATATGCCAGCACTTCCACTTTATAAAAATCGGCCCCTTCTTTTAATAATTGGACAAAATGCTCTCGATCCTTATCATCCCTATATATCTCTCGCCGGTCTATCCCGCGGCTGGTAATATGATATA
>JACRDM010000010.1 GCA_016218565.1 Elusimicrobiota bacterium
TATCTTCAGCAGCAGCTTTTCCGAATGCGGCGAAGAAACACCGCAGAACAACAACCAACTGTGAATTTCGCAAATTGACAGTTAGGTTCACTAAAGCGGGGACGCCTGCCCGCCGACCTGTCCGCCGACGTTCCAGTGGTGGAAGCTCGTTGGCGGGGCGTTGTCAGACGACCCAACCCCCGATGTTTTTTATCGGGGGCGAAGCGAGCCCCGGGCGAGCGTGAAAGCTTACTATAAGGGAGTGAAAAAGGAGTTGTAAAAAAGAGACATGGCAAATACAATCTATTAACAAATGATGGTATTTCCAGTCATAAGGAGTTGCTCACTCACTATTGCTTTACGCTGGATGATTGAGAACAATATACAAGAAAACATTGATTTTTTCAATCTGAATGCTTTATCTTCCCCAGTGGTCGTTAAAGTTGATTTTGATATTGCTTTGACTCTTATTAGTAATACACTCTACAAGATTTTGGCTGAAAAGACTAAATGGTTTAAGAAAGCCAAACTGAGAACAATTTCAAGAACTTTTATTGATATGAAAGCGGATATCCTGATAACAGATGAACAAATAAAAGTTAAATTTGCTAAAAAATCTTATAATCCAGTTTTAATGGATTGGGTTAATTCACTCCCAGAGCTAAATATTCCTTGGTGGGATAATAGAAAATTGGTTTATGAGTTTGAGTGAATTTTAGACCCAAAATGAGGGTTAATTATATGCGTGATAATCCCTGTTAAATATACCATTTGTTGCCATCAATTCTTCGTCAATTATTTCTTTTCTCATATAAATAAGGTCAATAGTTCAGGCCTCACCACCTGAAATTAGGCAACGACGAAGAAAAGCTAAAAATCCTCACCAGTAGAAGGCTTTTACAGATCTCCCGCCTAAAAACCTAGAAAGAACGCCGAAATAAAATCCCCTATTACTTGCTGGTTCTAACTTTCAACCATTGACCGTTAGTGGTAAAACAAATATTGCCATCTCGCTTGGTGGACCAAATCCTCTCATCAGCCGGCGCTACCCTGCTCGACACCACCAGATATTCTGCTGGCGGCAAAAGGTCAAATAGATCCTTGCCATGCTTCGGTACCTGCACCACATCTGCTTTACCATTGACCGGGATATTGCCATCACTAGTGAACAAAAAGCGCCTGTCTTTATATACCAGCTTGGTCACTAGACACTGGTTCTCGCCCGGCCTACTCTCCAGCCGCAACTCCTGACTGAATCTGATCATCTCTCCACCCCGCCATTCCTGCAGATAGATCTTCTTATCCCTGACCTGCACCAAGAATTCCCGCATATAATCCTGTCTTAGCGCTGCCGCTCCAAGTACAGGTATGATCACCTGCCGTACCTTGAATTTATCCAACATTACCAGCAATCCCTGCAGATGATTATAATGCGGCTGGGTCAAGATCACCGTATCAATGATTCTGACCCCTTGATTCCAAAGATAAGGCGCCACCCGCCGGTCAGCGACGCTGCGCTCAGGATCCATACTGCCGCCGCCGTCTATCAATACCGCCTGGCGGTCAGGCAACTGTACCAGGATGCTATCGCCCTGACCGACATCAATAAAAGAAACGGCTAAGGGACGGCTAATTAATTGTTGTACCCCAATATTTACCATGAAGCATCCGGCCAGGCCATAGACTAAATATTTCTGCCGCTGTTCAGTTCTCCACCACCACAGCGCGCCATAATATAAAGCCATAGCCAGCGCTCCCGGAGTGACCACGTACACAAAAGCATAAGGGAACCTGTCAAAAAATCTCACAATAGCTATCATTAAGACCAGCAGATAATGATTTAATTGGATAACCATGTTGCCTAAAGGCGCAAAGAGCAACCGCAGAAAATAAGACGCAAATCCCACCCCGGTGATGACCCCCACCAGCGGCACCACTGCCAGATTAGCCAGCGGGGAAATAATGGATAATTTATGGAAATAGTACATGATCAGCGGCGTTACCGCCAGCTGGGCGCCAAAAGTCACTGCCAAACTGCCGCTAACTATCTTGCCTAGCGGTTTCATCATCTCCATGAGCTTGGGCGTGAACAAGATAAGGCCCAAGGTGGCAGCGAAAGAAAGTTGGAACCCAACATTAAAAAGATGGCGCGGATTAGAGAGCAGCAGTAACAGCGCCGCCAGGCAAATACTATTAACCATATCCCGGTCCCGCTCGAGTATCACCGCCACCAAGCCAACTATGGCCATGACCACGGCCCGGTTCACGCTGGCTTGCAGTCCAGTCACCTGGGCGAATATTACCAGCACAAATATCAGCAAAAAGGAAGCTTGTTTTCGCTTTAAGCGAAACAACCGGGTAAAGATGAAAAAGAAAATTACCGCCACCATTCCGACATTCAAGCCGCTCACTGCCAGGATATGCATCACTCCGGTGTCGGAAAACATATCCTTAATATCCCTGGATATTTCTGTTTTCTCGCCGAGCATAATGCCCCGCAGCAAGGCCGCTGTTTCTGCCGGCAAGCCATAGCTCATGTTTTCCGCAAGATTCCTTTGCAGCGCGCCTATCACCTGACCCTGACCCTGAACAACAGCGACAGACAGGACTGGATGCCACCACCAGTTAGCTAATAGTATTAGGCCAATATAGACCAAAGTTATCGCTACTATCGGCCGCAAAATACCCCCCTAAAAATAAAAAACCGGAGCCCTTTTCCTGAACTCCCGTTACCCCCTATTTAGATTTGTTCCAAACCTAGTAGGAGGATACCGTTTTTGCCACTTACCACTTTACTACTTTGCCACTTACCACTTTATGACTTTATAATTTGAACTCTGCTCCTATTTCCTTCAGCTCTTGCACCAGAGCATCAATCTCTTCTTGGCTCGCCACTCCCTGTCCTATCTTGGCCTTCATCTCTTCCAACTTAAAAATTATCCTTTGCAAATGCTCCCGGTCACGGATCATCTTCTTCTTGACCTCATCAGTCATACTGTTAAAAGCCAAGGCGATCTCCCTGAACTCATCTCCCCGGCGCAGCAGCACTTTCCCGGTAAAATCGCCAGCAGCGATTGTTTGCATGCTTTTTTCCAGATGAATCATCGGACCAGCTACTTCATGAGAAATAAAAATGCTGACTACTACTATCGCCAATAAGATCAGCGGCAAACCCCGCCACAGCATCCTGTTATAGGCCGCTACCAGATCCACGACATCACCGCTCCTGGTTTTATCCAGGATAATGGACCCTGCTTCATAATAGAGAGTCCAGCCCACTATGGCTACTACAAATAGTATGGCAAAGATCAACAACACGGAATATTTTAATTGA
>JACRDM010000043.1 GCA_016218565.1 Elusimicrobiota bacterium
GGGAAGATAAGAACGACGGCACTAAAAAGAGCAAACTAAAGGTCGTCGCCCAACATGTGCAGTTCCTGGACCGGGCTAAAAAACAGGACGCGGCAGAGAGTGACGGGACGAAATGGGCTAAAGAAACTCCAGCCAAAGGCGCTAAAACAGAAGTAGAAGACTTGGACTCGGAGATACCATTTTAATTACAGCGTACAGCGTTCAGAATTCAGCGTTCAGGATATCAGAATAAAAAATACCTTATTTAAAATAATTGTATCTTTTTATTGTCTTTCTGTTACCTGACCGCTGTCCGCTGTTACCTGAAAGTGACCGCTGACATCTGACCGCTGATTAAAAGGGGGAAGTTTAATGTATTCAGCTAGACCAAAACCAGCATCAAGATCAGCCGGACTACGGCGCGAAGGCGGGCCGGGAGGACGGCGGGGACAATTTAGGCGTAAGTCCTGCCGTTTCTGCGCCAATAAGGAAGAAATTGATTTTAAAAATTTAGGGCTCTTGAGAAATTTTGTGACCGAGCGCGGCAAAATTCTGCCCCGGCGGGTTACTGGCAATTGCGCTCGTCATCAACGTTCCGTTATCAGGGCGGTTAAAAGAGCCAGAGCCGTAGCGCTATTACCCTACGCCACTTCATAAAATACCTGCCCATGACTGAAAATCAGTTTCCTCTGATCCATACATACCGCCTGCTGGCCGGACTAATATTTGCCAGTATCGTCTTATTTTGGCCGCCAATGACTTTTCTGGCCATAGTCCCTTTGTTGCTGCTTTCCTGTATCAGGGGTACCAGATATGCGGTTATCGGCACACTGCTAGCGGCTCTGGCTATCTGGTTGATTTCCGGGATCACTTTGCTCAGTCTAATGTTCCTGCTCGTCGCGGGCATTCCTGCGCTGGTTATGGGAACTTTGATCAAAAAGGATACCGCAGCCTGGGATACGATAGCGCTCGTCGCTGCGCTCTTGCTGGTCTGCTTGGTATTAATAGTAGTCATCTTGGAACAAGTAGGGCAATTGAATTTCTGGCTGGAACTACAGCGAATTTTCCGTGATTCCATGGACCAGGCCTACCAGTTTTATAAGAACCGGGGAGTCGGTACGGAAGAATTGTCTCGGCTCAAAAGGAATAGCTGGCAGTTACTCAGGATGATTGATTTAATTTGGCCATCCTTAATGGTTATCACTATCTGGGTTTTTGTGTCTCTTGATTATATTATTAGCGGCCAGATAGTGCGTCGTTTTGGTTTAACCATAAAATCATTGCCGGTATTCAATCAATGGCGTTGTTCTGATTGGCTAGTCTGGGGTTTTATAATCTCCAGCGGTGTGCTGGTGGGAGATCAGGTCTTAAGAGTTTCCACCATTCGCTGGTTATATGCCGGACTAGTGAATATTCTCATCCTCATTGGTTTTGCTTATTTTATCCAGGGACTGAGTATTACTAATTACTACTTTCATAAAGCGAAAGTAGGCAAATTGCCGCAGGGTTTATGCTATCTGCTGCTAGCGTTAAATCGTGAATTATGGATTGTTTTGCTGCTCTTTGGTATGGTGGATATCTGGGTGGATTTTAGAAAAATAAATAAAGCAGTCGCTAGTAACTAGTATAAATACAGTCGCTGGGTACTGGTTGCTGGTTTCTGGTAAAGAATCTTATTAACTAGCGACTAGAAACTAGCGACCAGCAACTGTATTCAACTAGGAGCCAGCGACCAGCGACTAATCTAGGAGGATCAATGAAAGTAATATTGAAGGATAGTATCCCTAAAGTAGGTAATAAAGGCCAGGTTATTGATGTTTCTGCCGGGTATGCTCGTAATTTCCTGCTCCCGCAAAAGCTGGCTTTGGAAGCCACTGCTAACAATATGATCAGGTTTGAAGAGATAAAAAAAGTGGAGGCCAGGTACCTGGCCAGGCAGCGCGAGGAAGCCAAAGTAATTGCTGACAAAATAGAAAAGATCTCCTGTACCCTGAAAGTCAAAGCCGGGGAAGCGGATAAATTATTTGGTTCAGTGACCAGCCAGGACATCCAGGATGTCTTGCAAAAAGAAGGTATTGAGATAGACAAAAAATTGATTAAAATAGAAAAGCCGATCAAAGAACTTGGTTTGTATCAGGTGCCGATTCGGCTGACCAGCGATATTAGTCCTAAGCTGAAAGTGCTGGTAGTAAAAGAAGAAAATTGAAAAATAAAAAATCGAATATCAAAATGACAATTAAGAATTTAAAATTTTGAATTTTAGTAGGTGAGTTTGCCTTTTTATTTTTAAGTATAGGAATTTCAATCCTATACTTGAATATTGTTATCAAGGTGGATTATGGTTGAGAGATCTCTGGTTGATAAAATACCGCCGCAGAATCTGGAAGCTGAAAAAGCTGTTCTGGGCTCGATGCTCATTGAGAAAGAAGCGATTCCTAGGACCATTGAGATCCTGCAGGCCGGTGATTTTTATAAAGAAGCCCATCAGCTGATCTATCAGACGGTACTGTCGCTCTATGATAAGGGAGAAGCAGTGGATGCCCTGACGTTAAGCGATGAATTGAAGAAACAGTCTTATTTTAAGGAAGTAGGCGGCGGCGCTTATATCACCAGCCTGATCAATAGTGTCACTACTGCCGCGCATGTGGAAACATATGCCAAGATAGTTCACGAAAAAAGCATGCTCCGCAAGCTCATTGAAACAGCTACGAACATAGTGGCCATTTCGTACGATGATTCAGAGGAAGTGGAAACTCTGATCGATAAGGCCGAAGAAGCCATTTTTAAAATCGCTGACCGGAGGATCGGGCCCGGATTCCTGGCCATCAAAGACCTGGTCAATGATACTATTGATGAACTGGAAAAAACTACCGGCAACCGGTTAGTGACCGGAGTGCCGACCGGCTATTACGCGTTTGATGAAATAACTTCCGGCTTGCAGCCTGGCAATCTGGTAATTATTGCCGGCCGCCCGAGCATGGGAAAAACCAGCCTGGTTCTGGGTATGGCCACACATGCGGCCAGCGACCAAAAGATCCCGGTAGCCTTTTTCAGTCTGGAAATGTCCTGTAAGGACCTGGCTATGAGATTGCTCTGTTCTGAGGCCCGGGTCAGTATGCAGAAACTACGCAGCGGTTTTTCCGCTAAAAATGAATGGGTGCGCATCACTAATGCGGCTAGCCGCCTGATGGAAGCACCATTATATATTGATGATTCACCATCATTATCCGTGTTGGAGATGAAAGCCCGGGCCAGACGCTTGAAGCATGAGCATGGTTTAGGTCTCGTAGTTATTGATTACCTGCAATTAATGCCGGGACGGAGCGGCCGGGTCGAATATCGCCAGCAGGATATTTCTGATATTACCCGGGCGCTGAAAATATTATCTAAAGAACTGCAGATACCGGTAATAGCCTTGTCCCAGTTGAACCGTTCACCGGAAAAGCGCAGCGAGGGTAAAAGACCGCAATTGGCTGATCTGCGAGAATCCGGGGCCATCGAACAAGATGCTGATGTGGTAGCTTTTATTTACCGGGAAGAATATTATAAGCGGCAGCAGAACCAGGAAGTGCTCCCGGACGAAAAAGGGGTCACTGAAATTATTATCGGTAAGCAAAGGAATGGGCCGACCGGAATTATTAGGCTGAATTTCTTGGAAGAGTTTGCCAGGTTTGAAAACTTGCAGCCACAACCGCAGTAGGCAGCAGTTAAATAAACGGGCGTTAAAAACTGCCCGCTGATTACACAGATTACAAGCCAGATTGCACAGATTAAGATAGATGCTTTAAATCCGTAATCTTTGTTAAGAATCTGGGTAATCAAGGGCGCTTCGCCCTAAAAGGAGAATGCGTTGCTCTTACGGCCGACCTGGGCAGAAATAGATTTAACAGCGATCACTCGGAACCTCAAGAATATTTCCCGTAAAGTACGCCGGCGTACGAAGATCTTAGTGATCGTCAAGGCCAACGGCTATGGCCATGGGGCGGTAGAAATAGCCAGAACCTGCGAAAAGTACAGGTGCTATTTAGGAGTGGCTTTGATCGAAGAAGCCATGGTATTGCGCCAAGCGGGGATAAAAGCTCCTATCTTGATCTTAGGCAGTATCTTCCCTTTTACCAATTTTAAATATGTCCTGGAAAACAATCTTATTCCCACTATTGCCAGCCTGGCCGGCGCGCGCTCTCTTTCCCGCTTGGCGGCAAAACATAAGCAAAAAATTAAATTTCATCTTAAGATAGATACCGGCATGGGGCGTATTGGTATTCGTCCGGCGACCGCCGTGGCCACGATCAAGAAGATCCAGGCGTTTCCTTTTATGGAGATGGAAGGATTATATACTCATTTATCTTCAGCCGAAGGTGATGAAGCTTATTCTCGTGAGCAAATAAAGATATTTTTAGCTATCATCAGGGAATTAGAACGCGAGCGGATCAAGATCAAATACAAGCATGTCAGTGGCAGCGCCGCTATCCTGAAATACCGGGAATATCCTTTCAATATGGCGCGTCCCGGCTTGCTGGTATACGGCCTAGCGCCGTTCAAAGACGCGGGGGAAAAAATTACTCTGCACCCAGCCTTGAGTTTAAAGACCAGGGTCGTATATTTAAAACGTATGCCACGCGGCAAGAGTATCAGTTATGACCACACATATAGCACCAAGCGTAATTCCTTTATCGGCACGCTGCCAATCGGTTATGCCGATGGCTATAAATGGAACCTGTCGAATAAGGCCATGGTCCTGGTACAGGGGAAAAGGGTCCCGGTCATCGGACGGGTCTGTATGGATATGTGCATGCTCGATCTTACCGGCCTGAAAGGGATCGATGTCGGTGAAGAAGTCACCTTGATAGGCAAACAGGGCCAGGAATACATCGGTGTTAATGAAGTGGCCCAGTGGGCTAATACCATCAGTTATGAAATCGTCTGCGGAATATCAGAGCGGGTACCGAGAATTTATACTCGTTGTGCGGTGAACGGAATCGAAGCCCGAATAGAAGCTCGGTGAACGGTGTACGGAGACGAAGCGCGAAAGGAAAATCTCGAAACCGCAACCGATTGACGAAATTTGAAGATGGGACTCGTAACCGTAGCCGACAACCGAAGTTTGTAACTATAAGCTAAGCAGCGGGAGTTATTGTGCCTAATCATCTGCCAGGTGAAAGCCTGGAACAAAAAATAGAAGAACGCATTGAAGAAGATAAATTTATTAAGTTCCTGGGAAAAAATGTAGTTGGCCTGGCTGATCATCTCGGCAAATTGGCTTTGCTTTTTTTTCAGATAATATTTTGGATGTTCCGGCGGCCTTTTGACTTTAAAAATATCAGTAAGCAAATGAATGAAGTGGGTGTCAATTCGCTGGTCGTGGCGTCTTTGACCAGTGTTTCAGTTGGTATGGTTATGGCCATGCAGACCGGCGCGGCTTCCAAAAATATTCTCAATGAACCGCTTTTTGTCGGTACTGCCGTAGGATTCTCGATCGTGAAAGAACTGGGCCCGGTACTAACCGCCATCGTTATCGCCGGTCGGGTAGGGGCAGCGATAACTGCTGAGCTAGGCACCATGCGGGTGACGGAACAGATCGACGCTCTCTATACTCTCGGGGCTAATCCGGTGAAATACTTGGTAGTGCCGCGGTTTTTAGCTTGCGTGGTCATGGTCCCGATATTGACCATTTATTCAAACATCTTGGGCATTCTGGGAGGGCTCTTTATCAGTGTCTATAAATTAGCGATACCTTCGACCCGCTACTATCATGATATAGTCGACTTTATGCGGAGTAAAGATATTATCCACGGCTTAATTAAATGCGTAGTTTTTGGAATCATTATCGCTTTAATCAGTTGCTATAAAGGATTTACCACTAAGGGCGGGGCCGCAGGCGTCGGTAAAGCTACGACCCAATCAGTAGTTCTTTCCATGGTGCTGATTTTAGTTTCCGATACTTTTCTCACCAATATCCTGCAATTCTTCAAGATTGGATGACATGATCAAGTTAACCGGATTATATAAAAAATTCAATAAGCAAGAAGTTTTGCGAAGCTTAGACCTGACTATTAATACCGGTGAAACCATGGTTATCATCGGGCGCAGCGGTTGCGGTAAAAGCGTAACTCTTAAACATATCATTGGGTTACTAAAGCCGGATCAGGGAATAGTGGAAGTAGATGATGTAAATATAGCTACGTTACCTCCTTTGGAGTTACAGGGCCTACAGAAAAAGTTTGGGTTCTTGTTCCAGGGGGCAGCTCTTTTTGATTCTATGACCGTCGCTGATAATATCAGCTTTGGGCTGCGCACGCAGCATCTGCTGAGTGCTGAAAAACAGATCCGGGAACGGGTGGCTGAATGCTTGCGGTTAGTAGGGTTGGAAGGTATTGAAAATAGTATGCCGGCGGATCTGTCCGGCGGTATGCGCAAGCGTGTAGGTTTGGCCAGAGCTATTGCGGCCCAGCCTCAATATATATTATACGATGAACCGACAACCGGCGTGGACCCGATCATGTCAGACGCGGTCAATGACTTGATCGTCAATATGAAAGAAAAACTAGGCGTGACTTCAATTGTGGTTACGCATGATATGGTAAGCGCTTATACGGTTGCCGACCGGATTGCCATGATGTACCATGGTGTCATCCAACAAGTTGGAACGCCAGACGAAATCAAGCAGGCCCCTGATCCGATTGTGCAGCAATTCATAACCGGCAGCGCCAAAGGTCCCATTACTCTGGAAGACCGGGGCTGATATAAAGGTGAAAAGATTTTGAATTTTAGTTTGTGGTTTTGATATTGAATATTTGATATTTTATTTAAATTGGGGAGAACTACATGGGCTTGAGCCAGGAAACTAAAGTAGGATTGCTGGTTTTAATCAGTTTGATAATTTTGGGAGCAGCGATATTTTTAGTGGGTGATTTTCGGCTGGAACGCGGTTATACCCTTAAGATCCTGTTTAATGATGTCAGCGGTCTGCAGGTCAGGGCGCCGGTAAAAACTGCCGGTGTACAGATCGGCGCGATCACTAAAGTCGACTTGAGCGGGGGAAAGGCCCAAGTCACTGTTTGGATCAAAGGAAAGCTTTCAGTTTTTTCCGATGCCCGGGCCACGATTGCTTCCACCGGCCTGATCGGTACGAAATACCTAGAATTGTATTTAGGGACAAAAACCGCCCAGCCGTTGAAAGAAGGTAATTTGCTGATTGGTATTGATCCCGTGAGCTTTGATAAGATTGTCAACGAAGGGTTGAAAGGATTCACTGATTTGGCTGAGGCCGTCAAATCCTTTACCGGTGATAAAGATATGAAGGAGTCTTTGCAGAAAATATTTACCAATTTTAGCTCGGTCCTGGAAAGAGTTAATACCTTGCTATCCGCCAAAAATAAAAATATCAATAATATCGTTGATAATTTTGAGCAATTTTCCGGGCGTATAAATCAGGTGGCGATCAAACTCGATGATCTGACTGGATCCATATCCAAGGAAGATCTAAAAACAGCCCTGGATAATTTCAAAAGTATCAGTGCAAAATTAGATACAGCTCTTACTTCTCTGAATAATATTGCCGCTAAGATCGAAGGCGGGCAGGGGACCCTGGGCAAATTGGTCAATGACGAACAAATGGCTGACGAGGTCAAAGGTACGGTGGCCAGCTTGCGCGGCGCGTCAGACGATGCTAAAAAATTATTAGCGCGTATCGGTGGCTTCAAAACCTATTGGGATTATAATCTTAACCGTAACAGTGTCGACACGTTGACCCGCAGTGATTTCGGTATCAGGATTCGCCCGAAACCGGATAAATTCTATTATTTCGCGGTTAATAACCTGAAAAGCGACCGGCCAGCAGATCTGGTTACCGGGGCAACGCTCAAGTATGACCAGGGTAACCAGAAGTATAATAGTTTTACCGCTGAATTGGGGAAAGATTTTGGCCCTTTCACTTTATATGGAGGGTTGATCAAATCGACCGGCGGTTTCGGAGCGGGGTGGCGGCTGTTCCCGGCCAATCCACGGTTGGAGTTGTATAGTGAAGCTTTCCGTTTCGACCGGAAAGTAAATAACCAGAATAAGGCCTGGATCAATGCCGGCGCCAGCTACAAATTGACCAAATGGCTGAATGTTAAAGTAAATTATGAAGATGCGCTGGAACAAAAAGCAGTTAACGCTACGATGAACCTGTATATCGAAGATGATGATATAGCCTATTTTCTTGGTTTGTCAGGATTGTCATCGCTAGTAAAGTAAATGACATAGGACCTAGGATGTAGGTCCAAAGTCCAGGTATGTCCTAAAACTTGTAACTGGAATGGTATAATGGCCCAGGATAAAATAGTTTTTTGCTGTCAGGAATGCGGATATGAATCAATCAATTGGCTGGGCCAATGTCCTGATTGCGGAAAGTGGAATACTCTGGTTGAGGAGAAGGTCGCGGCTCCGGCCAAACATAAAGCTAATAATACTCGTGTGGCCGGCGCGCCGCAAACTCTGGCTGAAATAAAGTCTATTGAAACAGACCGGATCGCCACGGGAATCGGTGAGTTTGACCGGATCGTGGGCGGCGGTGTGGTCCCCGGGTCGCTCGTCTTGATTGGCGGCGCTCCAGGGATAGGGAAGTCAACTTTACTTCTGCAAGTAGCTCAGGCCCTGAACCGGCAGGGAGCTATCCTTTATATTTCCGGCGAAGAGTCCCCCCAGCAGATCAAGTTGCGGGCCCAGCGGCTGGGGGTGGACAGCGAACAACTCTATTTAGTAAGCGAGACCAACATCCAGCAAGTCATTGAATATTGTAAAAAGCTCAATCCTAAATTCCTGATCATTGATTCTATCCAAACTTTGTCTGAGCCTGATCTGCCATCTGCCCCTGGCAGTGTCGGCCAGGTCAGGGAATGCACCTTACAACTCATGAATGTGGCAAAAGGATATACCATTGCTACTTTTATCTGCGGCCATGTTACCAAAGTCGGAGAAATCGCCGGGCCGCGGGTACTGGAGCATATGGTGGACACTGTTCTTTATTTTGAAGGCGATGCTCAACATAACTACCGTATTTTACGCGCCGTAAAAAACCGGTTTGGCGCTACTAATGAGATTGGTATTTTTTCCATGCAGGAAAAGGGGTTGATAGAGGTTCTTAATCCCTCAGAAGTACTGTTGAGCGAGCGTAATGAGGCGGCCAGCGGTACCGTAGTGGTGGTAAGCCTGGAAGGAACCAGGCCGTTATTAGTGGAATTGCAGAGCCTGGTCACGAGCACGTATCTGCCGGTAGCCAGGCGTCAAGTGCAGGGCCTTGATTACAACCGGGTATTGTTGTTACTGGCGGTCATGGAAAAACGTTTAGGCCTGCACCTTGGCAGCCAGGATGTTTTTGTCAATGTAGTGAGCGGATTAGAGATCGATGAGCCAGCCAGCGACTTGGGCCTGGTCGGCGCAGTGGCGAGCGCCCTGCGTAATGTGCCGGTAGATAAGCTGACCGCCATTATGGGTGAGGTGGGATTAAGCGGTGAGGTAAGAGCGATTAATTTTGCCAAGGAACGGGTGCAGGAGGCTGCTAAACTTGGCTTTAAGCAAGCCGTGATCCCGGCCGGCAACCTGAAAGAAGCGCAGGCTCTGAAAAATAAAATAGATATACTTGCGGTTAAAAGTATTCGCGAAGCAATAGATTTTTGCCTGAAAAAATAACGAGTGGCGCAAAGCGTATAGCGGATAGTCCGGAAGGATTTTTCTATACGCTTAACGCTACCCGCTAAACGCTTAAAAGAAAGGAGGTGAATAAAACATGATTATCTGGATTATTAGATTATTAGTGGTAATTGCCGGCCCGGTCATTGGTTATTTCCAATGGGGTGAAGGCCCGCAAGGTGTTCTCCTGGGGACCGCCGTAGCGGCTGGGATCATTATTATGGAAATGATGATTGAAAAAATCCCTTTGGATGACCTGGTAGCCGGTATTTTGGGAGCCATAATTGGCTTGATCGGGGCAAAATTGCTTGATTATGCCGTTAGTTTGGTAGGAAACCAAACCTTGAATAATTTATATAAACCTTATTCTATTCTTATAAAATTAGCTTTTGGTTATTTTGGCCTGCTCATCGCTATCCGGAAAAAGGAAGAACTGAACCTGTTGGACCAGAATATTTCCAAGGCAGTCAAGGGTCAGGATTTAAAGATTCTGGATACCAGCGCTATTATTGACGGACGAATCGCGGATGTCTGCGATGCCAAATTTCTGGATGGGGTTTTTATCGTGCCCCGGTTTATCTTAAAAGAGCTGCAGACCGTGGCCGACAGCGCAGACAACATGAAGCGTAGCCGTGGCCGGAGAGGATTGGAGATCCTGAACCGGTTGCAGGAAAACAAGAACATCCAACTGCGCATCTATGAGAAAGATTATCCGGAGACTGCCGAGGCCGACATTAAAATAGTAAAATTAGCAACCGAGCTTAAGGCTAAAGTACTCACCACGGATTTTAATTTAAATAAGATCGCCGCTTTAAGCAGAGTAGTGGTGCTGAACGTAAATGAATTATCCAACGCGGTTAAGCCGATGGTCATTCCCGGTGAAATGATGCAGATCATGGTGGTAAAAGAAGGCAAAGAGCATAATCAGGGCGTGGCTTATCTGGAAGACGGCACTATGGTTGTGGTGGAGGAAGGTCGCAAGAAAATCGGCGAAAAATTGGACGTGGTGGTGACCAGCGTATTGCAGACCACTGCTGGACGGATGATTTTTACCAGATTGAATGGCAAGGAAGATAAGTAAGAATAATGACCAATGACAAAATCCAAAGTTCAAAATTAAAAATTTCGGCGATTATCGTGGCGGCTGGGGTGGGCAATCGTATGAAAGCCAGCAAGCCTAAGCAATTTCTGACTATAGCTGGCCAGCCGGTGCTTTGGTATACGCTGCAAAGATTCATAAAAACTGGTATTTTTAGGGAAATTGTACTGGTAGTAGGCCGTAATTCTTTTGATTATACTCAGAACGCTATCATCAGAAAGTATAAGCTTCAGCGGGTAAAGTTGGTAGCCGGCGGCCAGGAACGTCAGGATTCAGTATATCAGGGATTGCTCAGCTTGCAATTCTGTGATTATGTAGTCATTCATGACGGGGTGCGTTGTCTGGTGGCGGCACAGGTAATAAAAGATACGATCAAAGCCGCACAACAATACGGGGCCGCCACGGCCGCGGTACCTCTGCCAGATACTATTAAAGAAAGTTCTGCCAGGCAGCTAGTGAAAAAGACCATCGATCGCAGTAAGTTATGGCGGATCCAAACACCACAGGTATTCCGCTATGAAATTATAATGAAAGCCTTTGAAAAAGCTTATCAGACCGGTTTTTATGGCACGGATGATGCTATGCTGGTGGAAAAACTGGGTAAAAAAGTAAAATTGGTCATGGGGAATTATGATAATTTGAAGATAACCACCCCCACTGATTTATTGGTAGCGGAACAAATAATCAGGAGAAATCCAAAATCCAAATGACAAAATCCAAAAATCCTTTGATTCGTATTGGTTTGGGTTATGATATTCATCGGTTGGTTAAGGCCCGCAAACTGTTCCTGGGAGGAGTGCAAATTCCCTTCCAGAAAGGTCTGTTAGGGCATTCTGACGCTGATGTTTTATTGCACGCTGTCTGCGATGCCCTGCTGGGGGCTATCGGTGAGAAGGATATAGGGTATCATTTTCCCAACGCCGAGCAGAAATATAAAGATATTTCCAGCCTGGGACTTTTGCGACAAGTCGGTAAAATTCTCAAGAAAAAAGGATATAAAGTAAATAATATTGATCTAGTAGTCATAGCTGAAAAGCCCAAGATTATAGAATATATTGATCAAATGAAGAAAAACATAGCTGGGGTTTTGACTATTTCTGTCAACACTGTAGGCATCAAAGCGACTACCAATGAAGGCATCGGCGACATCGGCCGCGCCAAAGCCATCGCCGCCTATGCAGTGGTGAGTGTGGAAAATAGCAAATTCTAAATCTATAAAGTACTTGAGGATTACCTAATGAAATATCCGACAGTTTTTCATTTGATCGCCGATTTAACGGAAAAGCATAAAATATCCTGTGTGATTATCGGCGGATTTGCCGTCAATTATTATAAAGTTGGCCGGCAGACGGTAGATGTGGATATGTTGATCACGAGAGAAGATTTTGAAAAAGTCACCATTATTTTGCATAAAGCCGGCTACCAGAAGAACTATATTCAAGAAACTTTCGCCAAGTTTACGGATAAAAAAACAAATTTTATGGATGTTGATTTTATGTTCGTAAACAAGGAAACTCTGGAAAGAATTATCGCGGCTGGCAAAAAAATGAACATTGCGGGACAAAAAGTGATGGTGCCGTCTTTAAATAATCTCATTGCGCTTAAATTGCATTCTCTTAAATATAACTATAAAATCAGGGAAATCAAAGATCTGCCGGATATAATAAATCTGATACGCGTAAACGATTTTCCTTATAGAGGCAAAGAATTTAAAGAATTGTGCCTGAAATATGGCACGGCCGAAATCTATGAAAGGATTTTAAAGGCTTTGTAGCGACATGAGAAAACTAAATTTACCCATAATCAAAAATCGTCCTCTTGAAGTTAAACACTTGTCTATGGATGACTATCTAAAGTTTGTAGAGTTCAATCTTAAATATACGACGAATAGTCGCAAAACTCGTAATTATTGGCGCCGCCGCGCCGCCGTTAAGGTGCCTTTTGTTTTAAAATAACGTACGCTGAAAAACACAGCGTCCCCTGATTTTGCCAAAAAAGGAAAAGTTGTATTTGCGAAGTAAATAGACAAATGAAGAGCGGACTTGGCTCCAAGAACGTAGACATCAGAACTACTACCACCGCAGGCAGCGGTGATATCGGCCGCGGCCAAGCCATCGCCGCGCCGGCAGTAGCGAGTGTTAAAGGACTAAAAGATAGCAGGAGTTAGGTATGAGGAAAATATTTTTATTTGTAGTTTTTATGACTATGATTTTATTAGTTTCCGTCAGTCAATTTTTAATGGCGGAAGAGATTATTTCAAGTTTTTTTCAAAATAAACATGGCGAATATATTTCAAGGTTTTTTTTGGGGATAATTATAAGAATGTTTTATGATGAACATAATCCCCCACATTTTCATGTGGAGTATCTAAGGTAATAAAGCTGTATTTGACTTCCAAGGGAATTTAACTATGGGAGGGTTGAACTCGAGAATAGCCACAAAATTAGTAAGAGAATGGGTCGATTTTCATAGGAGTGAACTTGACGAAGATTGGAATCTCGCAAGAGCTGGTAAAGAAATAAAAAAGATAGCTCCTTTAGATTGAGGTGAATCATGTGGAAAATGAATGAGGTAAGTAAAATAGAATATAGAGGAAATTATATCTTTTATATTGTTTTTGATGATGGGAAAAAAGGGGATGTGGATTTTTCAGACTACCTGAATAGAGGCCCTGTTTTTGAACCATTAAAAAACCTGGAAATTTTTAAGCAAGCAAAAATTGGAGGCGATACTATTTCCTGGCCAAATGGGGCAGATATTACTCCTGAAACTTTGTATGAGAAGCTCTGCTAAGGGACGGTGAGGGAAACGTTGTTTATTTATTAAAAAGAGGCTAAAAGAATTCCTGTTGTTCCGCTGTCGCAAGGAGTTGGCATGCAGTATGAGAATCGAATCAAAGAGATAGATGAGCTGAAAAGTAAAATTGACCGTCATCGGCCGCTGTCGCCGCACGCGCTGGAGCAGTTAAAAGAATATTACCGTATCAGTTTTACCTATACTTCTAATGCCGTCGAAGGGAACTCTCTTACTGAGACAGAAACAAAGATTGTTATTGAGGATGGAATTACTGTAGGGGGGAAACCGCTCAAAGATCATTATGAGGCAATGGGGCATAGCGAGGCGTATTCTTTCCTATATGACTTGGCGAAAAATAGGGAAATAACGGAAGATAATATTCTGAAACTGCACCATCTTTTTTATTATCGGATTGATGAAGATAACGCTGGAAAGTATAGAAAGGTTAATGTTCTTATCACCGGATCGAGCTTTAAACCGCCTGCTGCGTCACAAATACCGGCGCTGATGAAGAAATTTATCAATGACCTACCCTCATTGAGGGGAAAATACCATCCAGTCGAATTTTCTGCCCGGCTGCATAAGGAGCTTGTTACTATCCATCCCTTTGTTGATGGTAATGGCAGGGAGGCGCGCTTACTGATGAACCTGGCTCTTTTGCAGACTGGATATGTAATTACTATAATTCCGCCTGTTTTGAGAAATGACTATATAAACGCTATTAAGAAGTCGCAGATTAAACCAAAAGATGATAATTACTTCATTAATTTTATCTCTTCTATGGTGTCTGAATCAATGAAAGAATATATCCGGCTCTTAGAGGGGTTATAAAGATGTTAAAGGATATTAAAACCATATTTGAACGTGACCCGGCTGCCAGAAGCGTACTGGAAGTAGTCTTGACCTATTCCGGCCTGCATGCGCTATGGTTGTACCGGATAGCGCGTTTCCTGATGAAAATGCATTTGCTGTTGCTGGCCAGGTTTGTATCGCAATTTGGCAAATTTTTAACCGGCATTGAGATACATCCTAGAGCCAAGATCGGTCATAATTTTTTTATAGATCACGGTATGAGTGTGGTCATCGGAGAGACAGCGGAGATAGGTGATAATGTCACTATTTATCAAGGAGTAACTCTCGGCGGAACTGGCAAGGAAAAAGGTAAGCGTCATCCTACGATTGGCCATAATGTGGTCATCGGCGCCGGCGCCAAAATTTTAGGCAATATTCATATCGGCAACAATGTTAAAATAGGAGCCAATGCGGTAGTCTTGAAATCCGTGCCGGATGATTCTACGGTAGTGGGAGTCCCAGGCGAGATAGTGCGGATTAAAGGAGAGAATCCTTTGGAACTCGTGCAGACGCAGGATTTGCCCGATCCGGTAATGGAAAAAATAGAACAATTGCAAAAAGAGATAGATGAATTTCGCCGGCAATGTGAACGTTGGCGGAAAGAAAAGTGAGAGAAATGAAACAGTTAAATTATGAAATTGCGAAGGAATTAAAAGAAAGAATATCTAAAATTGTCACTTTAATTGATATTAGGGTTTTTGGTTCCAGAGCGCGTGACGAAGAAAACGAATATTCAGACATGGATGTTTTTTTTAGAAGTTGACTCAATTAATAGAGAGTTAAAGAAAAGAATCTCAGAGGTCGTTTGGGAAATTGGTTTTGAACATTACCTAGTTATTTCGCCTCTGATTTTTACCAGAGATGAAATTGAAACATAAATCATATAACTTTGAAGAACTATCTTTTTCTGCTGGAAAACACTTTTGTAATAAATCTCATCAAACCCTATTTCAAAAATAAACGCAAAGAAATAAGTAAAATGCCTAAAATCTATATGGAAGATATTGGTATAAGAAATATGTCTCTGGCTGATTTCAGGAGATTGGAGCTAAGGGCCGAGTTAGGGAGCTTGATAGAAAATTTTGTTTTGAATGAATTCTCTAAATATCGGCAGGGAGTGGATGAAATTTACTTCTGGAGAACTATCGCGCAGCAGGAAGTGGATTTCCTTTATAAAAGTAAAGACGGCCTTATCCCGGTAGAAGTTAAATATACTCTGTTCAAGGAGAAATATATCCCTTCCGGCCTGAGGAATTTTATACAAAATTATCAGTCCAAAGAAGCGCTCATAATTACGAAGGATTATTTAACAAAAACAAATTTTCAAAATACGACCGTTTACTTCATACCAGCTTGGTTGATATGAAGGGGTGGGGAGAGAAATGCTAAAAGATGTTTTTAATCCGCAGAATTATCAGTGGAATTATTATGTGGCGCCAATGTTGGTTAGCGCATTTTTGATGTTTATTGTCGGTTTTTTTGTTTATTTGAAAAAGAAGGATTCTTTTGGCCTGATGTATTTTATTTGGGTCCTTTCTGGAGCAGGTTGGCTGCTTCCGGGTAGTTTTATAATGATGGCTAAGACAAATGAATTAGCGATGTTTTTATATAATAAAATAGCTTTTTTATTGATAGCTTTTATCTCGGTTAAC
>JACRDM010000044.1 GCA_016218565.1 Elusimicrobiota bacterium
AGCTAAGTCGAAGTATCGGAGTGCGGGAAAGGTCAAATAATGCTTTTGCGGTATGGTTATTTTCTAAAACATTCCTCAAATTCTGATTAATATTCAAATTTGATAAATTTTCATCGTGTCCGAAGAAATTTTCACTAAAAAGAGTTGCTAGCGGCTTATTCCCGCCTTCGATTTTCAGAAATAAATAAACAAGTAATGCCTGAATTTGCGCTTCGCGTAAATTGCCGTTACGATTTATATATTCGAAAAGTGGTTTAACGGTACAAGTATCCGCGCTAACCCACTCTTGAGCTTTTCTAAATATCAAATTATTGAGCACCCATTATTCCTCTCGTAAAGAATACTATTTTGCCGTTGCTGCTTTATCCAAAAACGCTTCTATGAAGGGGTCTATTCCCCCATCCATGACGGCCTGCACATTGCCAATCTCTAAACCGGTACGATGATCTTTTACCAAGGTATATGGGCAAAAGACATAAGATCTGATCTGACTGCCCCAGCCAATGGCCCCTTTATCATCATAGTGCTTTTCTGCCTGTTTGCGGCGCTTATCCTGTTCCAGCTCATAAAGCCTGGCACGGAGCAGCTTCATCGCGGTCAGCCGATTTTTCATCTGCGAACGTTCTTTTTGGCTTTGCGCCACTAAATTGGTAGGAAGATGGGTGATCCTGATAGCTGATTCGGTCTTATTGACATGCTGCCCGCCATGCCCGCCGGCACGGTATGTATCGATGCGCAAGTCACTTTCATTAATCTCAATACTTATCTCATCGGAAATTTCCGGGATAACGTCACAAGAGGCAAACGTGGTATGCCTCCGCTTGTTAGCATCGAACGGGCTGATACGCACCAGTCGATGTACGCCTATTTCTGATTTTAAGTAACCATACGCGTAAGCGCCGGCGACGATAAAGGTGATACTCTTGATGCCAGCTTCCTCCCCAGCCAGAATATCGGTAATCTCTACCTGGAAACCTTTTCCTTCAGCCCAGCGATTGTACATCCGCAATAACATTTCTACCCAATCGCAGGCTTCAGTACCGCCGGCGCCGGAATGCAAGGTGACAATAGCATTATGGCGGTCAAATTGCCTGCTCAGTTTGGCCCTGAAAATAAGAGTGTCTAATTTTTTCTGCAGTCTTTCTAAAACCGGTTGCAGCTCTTGCTGCAGATTCTCATCTTTTTCCTGTACCGCCAGATCTAACAGCCCCTGGTTATCCTGCAATTCACGTTCTAGTTGCCGGAAAAGCGTAACGTTTTCTTTGAGACTGTTCAACCGCTGCATCAGTTTCTGAGCTTCCTGCTGGTTATCCCAGAAACCCGCAGCGCCGGTTTTAGTCTCAATCTCCATTATTTCCTTTTGGGCCAAGCCTATTTCAAAGAAACCCCCGGAGCTTTTCCAGGTCAGTGGTAACTTTATTCACTAGGTCCGTTATCTGATTATTAGGCAACCGCTTTCCTCCTGATCAGCCCACCGCTAAATCCCAGCGCTAACAGTAGTACGCAGGCTTTGGCAAATACGTCTCCATATTTAGTATAAAAGGTCAACCGGTTTTCAGGAGTAACCATTTGGATCGCTATCTGCGGTTGGAAAAGCTGCGTTTGGCTATAAATAAAACCATGCGGATCGATATATCCCGAGATGCCGCTGGCGGTGCTCCTGATCACCCAGCGCCTGTTTTCAATGGCCCGGAAGACATTCATATAGAAGTGCTGGTAAGGAGCAGCAGTGTCCAGGTACCAGGAATCAATGCTAATATTGACTAAAACTTCCGCGCCGTTCTTAGCTAACTGGCGGACCAGATCCGGGAAGATATCTTCATAACAAATATTGACCCCATAATAGCTGTGCGGACTTTTCAGTATATTCAGACTATGGCCCGGCGTAAAATCCCCGAGTTCTTTCACCAGGGGAATAATTTTTTCCAGATATTTCCGGTAAGGGAAGGTTTCGCCAAAAGGCACGAGGTGTGTCTTATTGTATTGTCCGATTATTTCACCGTCAATATTCAGGCAAAAACAGGAAGTATAGAATTTTTGGCCAGCGCGATCCAAAGAACCGATCAGGATATTGGCCTTTGAGCTTTTAGCCATCTGCCAGGCGCGGTGCAACAATTCCGGATCTTCCCGCAACAGCCCCGGCGCCGCTGTTTCCGGGAAAACAATCACCTCGATAATGTCATTCCTGAGCCGGTCCACAAGGGACTGATATTTCCGCATGGTATTAATTTTTTCAGCGGGAGTCCATTTGAGATTCGGAGGAATGTTGGCCTGAATAATAGCGGTTTTGATCGGTTTAAGTTCGCTAACTTTGGTATCCAAAGCCAAAAATACTATACCATAGCCAAAGGTTATTGTTAAAAGGAGTAAAAATATCCCCAGGCTGCGTAAGCTCTGTCGGCGATGATGCAGCTCCAAATAAAAGCTGATGAGCTTGGCCGCCAGGGCATTAAATAAGACAATTACAAAACTTACCCCATAGGCTCCGGTAAAAGAAGCGAGCTGAGCCACTATCAGGTTGTTCCACTGGCTATAGCCTAATAAATTCCAGGGAAAACCGCTCAATAAATACGTGCGTAAATATTCTAAAGCCACCCACAAACACGCGATCAGAAAAATATTTAAAGAATACAGAAAGCGGTTAAAAAAGCTGACTATGCCGCAAAACAAGCCAAAATACAAAGCTAGATAAACCATCAGCAGCGCGCCCAGGCCCAGGCTTAAGCTCCAGGAGAGGCCGCCATATATCCGCAAGGTACCCACGATCCAATACATGGTACCGGCATAAAAAATAAAACCAACTAGCAGGCCGTTCAAGAAAGATTTGGCAAATTTCTCACCCTCGATGCTGATCAACAGAGGGATGAGACATACCCAGGCCAGGAAAGAGATACTAAATTTAGGGAAAGCCAGGATCAGCAATAAGGCTGAAGCCAAAAGCATGACATTATTTTTGGTTAATAGCTTGTTTTTTTTATCCATTTTGGCCGCAACACTTTTTATATTTTTTCCCGCTGCCGCACGGACAGGGATCATTACGCCCGATCTTATTTAATTTTTGAGGTTGAGGTGTTGAAAAAAGCGATTTTTCGCTAACCGGTTTTCCTTCTACCGGCCGGGGTTGCGGGCGCACGGGCGGCGGCGCTGCCATTTTAACCTTGAACAGATAACCGCCCACTTCTTCCTTAATCCTCACGATCATGCTGCTGAAAAGACGGAAAGCTTCATGCTGATATTCTACCAAGGGATCCTTCTGTCCATAGGCCCGCAAGCCGATACCTTTGCGTAACTGGTCAATATCATACAGATGTTCCTTCCAGCAATTATCCACTACCTGCAATACGACCCGGTGCTCCAGAAAACGCATCATTTCGGCGCCGACAGAAGCTTCTTTCTCCTCATACGCTTTCTTTACCGTTTCCAGTACCAGATCCTTAAACGTCAGGTGGTTTAACCGCCACAATTCTTCCTGACTGAGCTTGAATTCCAAACCATAGCTTTGCTTGAACCAGGCAAAAAAAGCAGCGATCTCCCACTTTTCCGGATAAACACCGTCCGGGCAGTACATTCCGGCTTTTTCCTCTACCACTTCATTGACCATCCCCAGCACATGTTCTTTCAGGTCTTCTCCGGCGAGAACCATTTGCCGCTGTTCATAGATCACTTCCCGCTGTTTGTTCATGATATTATCATAATCCAGCAGCTGTTTGCGGATATCAAAATTCATAGCTTCCACTTTCCGCTGGGCAGATTCAATAGCCCGGGAAATGAGCGGATGCTGTATGTCTTCGCCTTCCTGCATACCCAGCTTATCCATGACAAAACTGATGCGGTCAGAACCGAACAACCTCATCAGTTCATCTTCCAGTGACAAGTAGAACCGGCTAGCTCCAGGGTCTCCCTGCCGGCCGCTCCGGCCGCGCAACTGATTGTCAATACGCCTGGATTCATGGCGCTCTGTGCCTAACACATAACAGCCTCCGGCGGCGACCACTGCTTCATGTTCTACATCTGTCTCCCTTTTTATTTCTCCCACTAATTTACGGTACTGCTCGCGCGCGGCTAATACTTTAGGATCAGTAGTAGGAGTATATTCGCTGGCCAGGGCGATCAAATCCAGATCTAGACCCCAGGTTTTCATCTTCTCTTTAGCCATATAGGCCGGATTCCCGCCTAGGATAATATCCGTACCACGGCCAGCCATATTGGTGGCAATGGTAACCCCGTTTTTGCGGCCAGCCTGGGCAATAATATAGGCTTCCTGCTCATGATACTTGGCATTAAGCAGGTTATGCTGGAGCCCTTTTTTGCGCAGCATGGCGCTGATCTTTTCGCTTTTTTCAATGGAACGGGTACCGACCAGCACGGGTTGCCCCTTTTTGTTACATTCGGCGATATCATTGACGATAGCATTGTACTTGTCTTTTTCTGTTTTATAGATCACATCCGGATGGTCCAAGCGGATCATCTTCTGGTTAGTCGGCACTTCCATGACGTCCAATTTATAAATATGAAAAAATTCTTCTCTCTCCGTAGCGGCAGTGCCGGTCATACCAGCCAGCTTATTATATAACTTAAAGAAATTCTGGAACGTAATGGTCGCCAAAGTCTGGTTCTCTTCGGCAATACGCACGTTCTCCTTAGCTTCTATAGCCTGGTGCAAACCTTCGCTCCAGCGTCGGCCCGGCATCAACCGCCCGGTAAACTCATCAACAATGAGGACTTCCCCATCTTTAACCACATAATCAACATCTTTCTTGAACAAATCATGAGCCCGTCCGGCCTGGATAATATGATGCACCCATTCACTTTGCAGATCATCGTATAGATTAGTCACTCCCAGCAAGCGCTCGCACTTAGCCACTCCTTCTTCCGTCAAGGTCCATAAGTTGTTTTTCTCGTCAACTATGGCATCAAAACCTTTTTGCAGGTTGATCTCTTTATATTTGGCATCTATTTCTTCTTTTTCCGTTACCCACCGTCGTTTTAAATGGGGGATAATGCGATTGATCACATAATATTTTTCCGCAGATTCCTCGGCCGGGCCGGAAATGATCAGCGGCGTGCGCGCTTCATCCACGAGAATGCTGTCTACTTCGTCTACTACGGCAAAATTAAGCTCACGCAAAACACAGTCTTCCTTGGCAATAGCCATATTGTCCCGCAGGTAATCAAACCCTATTTCATTATTGGTAACATAGGTAACATCACAACGATAAGCCGCCTGCCTGACGGTATTATCCAGATCATGCTGGATCACCCCAACGCTCAAGCCCAAAAATTTATAGATCGGAGCCATCCATTCACTATCCCGTTTGGCTAAATAATCATTGACTGTGACCAGATGGACCCCTTTGCCGGTGATACTGTTCAGATACACTGGCAGGGTCGCTACCAGAGTTTTGCCTTCACCGGTCCTCATTTCCGCTATCTTACCCTGATGCAGGACAATGCCACCCATCAACTGGACATCAAAGTGGCGCATCTGCAAAGTTCTTTTGCCGGCTTCCCTGGCCACGGCGAAAGCCTCTGGCAGGAGCTCATCCAAAGTCTCGCCGTCAGCGTAACGTTTCCGGAATTCGTCAGTCTTGGCCCGCAGGTCAGCGTCGCTCAAAGAAGATATCTCTTTTTCGTAACCATTGATCTGCTCTACCAGCGGGATCATTTTCTTCAGGTCACGTTCATTTTTAGTGCCAATAATTTTCTGGAATATCCAACCCAACACAGCTTAAACCTCTCTAAATCCAAATTTCAAAAGCCAAATATCAAATTAATCATGCCATAAATAATAACCAAATTATTTTGGATTTTGAGATTTGTTATTGGTCATTATTAGTATATCATACTTCCACCTAAAAAGCAAATATCGCTGGATAAAAAAAGACCTGCCCCGATAAAATCGGGGCAGGGAATTCGTTAAAAATTCAAATCCGTTTTAAGGATTATTATATTTTAACTACATTTTTGGCCTGTGGGCCTTTTGCGCCATCTTCAACGTCGAACTCAACTGCTTGCCCTTCGGCTAAGCTCTTGAATCCTTCGCCGTTGATTGCAGAGTAATGCACAAATACATCACCACTGCCGTCTTCTTTTTCAATGAAGCCGTAACCTTTGGCATCATTGAACCATTTAACTTTTCCTTTCATCAACAGCCGTTCCTCCTTCTTTCTACATTCCGAAGGCGCTACTCCCATAAAATGGTTTTACCTCCTTCAATTCTAATATTAGCAGAAATAGGCAAATCTGTCAAGCACTTTCTAATTATTTCTAATTATTTCCTGGATTATTTCTGAACCTGATTCACTTCCACGACGATTCTTTCAGAAAATCTTTGCCCTACTTCCTGTTCACTGGGGACAGACGCGGAAATAGTCAGGAAATGCGGCCGTTCTTCATCCTTAACCACATAGGTAGCTTTAATAATTCCGTTCTTATCAGTAGTCAGTTCCGCTTCAGCCAGATTACGGCATGAGGCAGTGATGGTCCCGATCTGAGTGACGCAGTATCTAATTTTTTTATCTGCGACAGGCTTGCCGTCTTCAGTGTACTTCACGTTTATGCTCACCTTGTCACCGTTTTTATAAACAGGCTGAGCAGTGCTCACTGTTAAATTTTGCTGTTTGATCTGTTCATTATTAGCGACATACATATCCAGTGGTTGCTTGGTCACTATTTCCTTGCTCTCTTTTGTCGTATAGCGGACTTTGAAATCATATTTGCCGTCACTTAATGTTTTGGTATCCAGTTCGCCTCTCCACCAGTTAGCGGTATTGGCCAACTCCTGCCAGGTATTGCCATCAGTGGAATATTCAACCTTGGTCAGATTAGGTAAAAGTGAAGTCTTGGCATAGATCTCAATCGGAACCAGGCCTTGTACTTTATTGGCCGCGCGTGGACTAATAACCACGGCTTCATAAAATTTTTCCATTGCCCCAACCGCTTTACGGAGAGTACCAGTCAGATTCACATCATCCAGCATAGCTACGATACCAAACCATTCTTCCGGTTCAGTCTCTTCATGCCGGTTTTCATCGCCTTCACCCTCGGCATTTTTCCACCACTCATCCATCCAGGAGAAAATGCAAGCGCCATTGCCCTTTTCAGCGATCAGGGAATAAGTATCATTGACAATCCCGACAGCTTGTTCTTCTTCAGTATTACCGCCATAACCAAATTTGCCTTCGCCGCGCTTGGACATGCTATAGCCATATTCAGTGCCAATCAGCGGTTTATCTTTGGCCAAGGACCTTTTCATCCAGCCGAGATACCCGCGATAGCCCATGTTCACCACATGCGATTTATCATAACCATAATGGTTGATACAGACGAAATCCCAGTTTGCAGTATCTAACATATCCGACCGGGGCCAGTTAGCCAATGAAACATAGGCCCCTGGCTGTAACTCTTTGATCTTAGCCGTAAGGAGAGCGTAAAACTCGTTAGTTTTAGCCAAGCTGGCCTGGGCGATCTTTCCCGGGGGCGGCTCATTCATCAAAAGATAACCGATAATATTACCATGCTCCCGGTTGATCTTCATTTCATCTTCTACCGTAGACATGGAGTTATCCCAAAAACTCTTATCGGAAAAATCAGCCATTGGCGGTACCCAAATGCTCATGCCCTGAATAATCAACAGCCCGTATTTATGGGCCAGCTCCATCATATACTCATCCAGATCCCGTCCCGACCAATTGCGGATAGTGTTAAATCCTATTTTTTTCATCAATTGGAAATCTTTCTCTACCACGTCATAATCACGGGGATAAGGCTTATTCGGAGAAGTATGCGGACGATAGGGCGCGTAGCCGATGCCGCAGACAACATATTTTTCCCCATTCACATAAATATCATCTTCGCGGAATTCCACTATTTCTTTAGGCAGAGCGATTGTCAACGGTAGATTAACAGCTACCTCGGCGCTGGCAGCGCCTTCTTTACCGCCTTTAGTCGCTACCACTTTATATACTGCTTTAGTTCCGGCAGCAGCTTTTTTGTCAACGTAGTAAGGGTCCCGCGCCCGGCCTACTACTTTCCCATCCCGGTAAACATTATAATAAAACGTATTTTCTACCTGGTCCCACATTAAATAGACTTTGCCCAGCGCTTCCCAGGAAGGGACCACTTTCAACTTCTTGATGCTGCCGGCAGATTCCTGCGCCCAGGCAGAGATCATAGCCAACAGTACCACTATCATTAACAGTAACCCAGTGATTCTTTTTTTCATTATTATACTGCGCTCCTTTTCTATTTTCTATTTATCTGTTGCTTCTTCCTTCAACCATATTTCCTGTAAAAGATAGTAAGCTTTCTTGGGAATGCGCTTATTATTACCAAGTATATCCTGCTCCGGGTCCAGGGAAACTATACCCCACCATTCTTCGTTCATATTCATGCCTTCCGGAGCTTTAATATCATAATAATAAGACCCATGACACCATTGACCACTTGTATCATGGATGATAAAACTATCTGTATTGGCTTCCGCAGCTTTCCACCATTCATCATTCCACTCGAATATGCAACCCCCCAGGCAATTCCCCACCCCCTCCTTATTCCCAGGGAAATTACAGGCTATTTCGGCCCATTGGTTTTTAATGAATGCAGCCTGAATATCCTGATCTTCTTTCTGTTTAGCGGCATCATAAGAGTCACAGCCAAATTCGCTGAAAATGATCGGTTTGCCCCACTTAATCTCCACTTCCTTGAACAGGTTACCGAATGACTTGCCGCGATATACGGTAGAGCCCAGCACCTCAACATGAGGACAGTAGCGCTTGGCAATTTCTATATCAGCCAAATCGCCATTACCCATCATGATCGGATGATCAGTATCGATCTTCTTGACAGCTTTGGCTACCTTTTCAATGAACTGATAATAAATCTTGGCTTTAGCTATCCTTTTCTTGTAAGGATCGCTCAAAGCTTCTATTTCTTTAGTCGTCCAGGGATTGACTTTTTGCGGCCCGAAAGAGAAGTTATTCTCGTTACCCAGGCACCACATCAATACCCCCGGCTCATCTTTATATTCCTTCACCATTCTTTCAACATCTTTAATCGTCCGCTTCTGAAACTCTTCATCAGCGTAATTAGCCACTGGGTAAGCCCAGAAACCAAGGTAATGGGTCATGATGGTGCGTATCCCAAATTCTTCATACAAATCACGCATAAGCTGCCTGGTCTGCTCAGGACTCTCGCCTTCCTGATAGACCCGGATAGTATTGACTCCCAATTCCTTCATCAATGGACCGTCAACATTGATCCAGGGCTTGCCAGGATCATTCCAAAAATTATATTCGTAGTTTTTACCGATGGGTATCGGACTATAGCCTACTCCGTGCACGATATAGGGCTTTCCCTCTACCAGCATTTGATATTCACCGGTTTTTTGCTGGACGATACTCACCCGCGGTTCTTTGGCAGGCCTCCCTAAAGCTAAGGACGAACTGATTAACAACATTATAACTGAACCTAACATTCTTTTCACTGTATTCACCTCTGGTTATATTATTTAATGATCGCGATCTTACCGGTTTTTAAGGCCTCGCCTTCCTGGATCACATACAGATAAATCCCGCTGGCTATTCTCCGCCCCAAAGTATTCTCCAGGTCCCAACTATAAGGATTGGCCAAAATATTGTTTTCAGAAAAAACCAAATCCCCGGTCAGGTCATAAATACTCAAAACAGCCTGGCGGGACACATTGGTAAAATAAACTTTTTTGTTCTGAGACAGCTTACACGGATTGGGATAAACATATACAACGTCAACTAGGATTATTTCAAATCCATTAGCCAAGAGCGCAGTTTTAGCATCAGCATTAGTTACCACTACATTCCAAAGGCCCGGCGTTTTATTCCTGATATCCAGCAGGCCGGAAACCTGGGTGACTGAATCATAGGTAGTGTCGGTAGCGATGATATCAGCTTCTCCGGATCTATTCAGTTTCAATTCAAAGTCACTATGAAAATTTACCCCGGTGACCTGCACCCTGACCTGGTTATTATTACTGGACCGGGCTGGCAACACCATACTGATCGTAGGAGAATATCCAGTGATGGTAAAAGGCATATTCTTGGAACCGTCTATATCCCCTCCCGGATTCACTACAACCAGCGCCCAATCTCCGGGTAACAAACCAGTAAAGTCAAATTCCGCCAAAACCTTAGTCGCATTAACATAGTTTACCACGGCAGCAACATCAGGCTGTCCTGACCGGATAAGGAAAACCTGCAATCCTGATCTAAAATCAGCGCCTTCTATTGTTATCGTCCCCTGGCCTGAATTGGCCATAGAGCTTGGGGAAATCGTGATGACCTCACAAGCAAAACCTTTGGCCGCTGCCAGGCTTTGCGGTTTTACATAAATACTGCCTAGATATTCAGGGCCATAAAAAGAGACTTTCTTAGTGGTGGCCTCTGAATTATACGCAGTATAGGTCCTGGTCCCGGACTTATTAAAAACCGCATAATACGGCGTATCCGCATGCACGCTGATATCAATCTTGCCTAATTCTTTGAAGTTATAGATCCAATGATACAGGAAAGTAAAACTGTCTCCGTCAGTGTCAATCCTTACATTTTCATTCAACTTATTGATCGCCAGATCCGGGTCATAAAAACACTGGAATTTCCAGAGGATATCATACCACTCGTTATAATCCTCATAGCCCCCATTGGTCTGATAAAATGAATCATAATTGATCTTGCAATAATCAGAATAATAGCCCAAATAAAGCATAGAAGCAGTGCTGGGAATCATCTGGATACCGTGTATCGCTTCGACCTGGCCAGTCCACCAGGTAGCGAACTCTATCTTGGCATCATGCAAAATACCTACGCTGGGATGAGCATATACACTGGAGTAGATATCTTTATCGATATTAAAATAGTAATCATGGACCACGCTATATTCTGTGGTATATCCGTAAATACCTGTATCACGGATAGTATTATTATTCGTGACCATACCCCAGAGTATCAAAGCTGCCCAAGCATTCATGGCTTCAGATGAAGATTCCTGGTTATTGCCATCATCTGACTTAGCCGGCCCGTCACAATACGAATGACCCATATAGGGGTCGAATGTCCTTAAAAAGGGAAACTGGCTATCCTCTCTCTGCCAGTTGGCATAATCCCGGATCAGATATTCTACCATTGGACCGTAATCCTTTTTAAAAGAACTATCATACAAGCTTAATAATGCTGCGGCATAGACAAAGTACCCAAAATGATAATGATGGTCACTATAATTATAGCCGGCAAACAGCGCGTCATAGCCGATCAGCCCGCCCCAGATCTTATCATAATAGAAAAATCTGGTGGTTTCTCCCGAAGAATAGGTTAACCAGTTGGTCAATATGGGTTTGAGGCGATTGCTCAGGTAATCCCTGGTCACTGTATCCTGCAACTGGTCGGCGATGGGGATCAAATTGGCTATTTTAGCTATCTGTTTGCCGTTAAAATAAGTATCAGTCTTGGACAGAGAAGAATCTTTATCTTTAACTAACAGGTCGGCCAGGTGCGTTTTGTCATAACTACCCTTATCCGGTAGATATGGCAAAACACCATGAAATTTGTTAGTAACGGTAAAAATATTAGCTTCCAGCAATTTCATTTTACCCAGCAATGTAGTATAGGTATATGCGCTGGAAACCGGATCGCTGGAATTTTTATACTGATGCGGCAATAAGGCCACTAAAGCAGTAGTCTGATCGCCTTGTTTGGCTGTCGTCGTTAAAGAAAAAGTACTGACTACATCATTCGTGGTTTCGTTATAAGCCCAGGAAACTTTGCTGTCAGTCACAAAAGCATAAGCATGTTCATAAAAATATGCCAGGTCGCTGCTTTTAGTCATTAGCCCAATGGAAAAATATCTCTTATCTGCCGGCAGGGTGACGCTGATCTGGTTACTGGTAATAGTAAAGGTAGATCCCGGCGGCGCAAATAGCCCATAATAAACATCATTATACTTAAGGCCCAGATGATCGGTCACCACCGTACCAGTAATATCCGCGCCACTATCGTTAAAAACTTTCTCCAGGGAATTTAAGAAACAGATTTTTGGATTACATCCTGAAGAAAAAGTTAGATAGACAAAAAGCAATCCATGTCCATAGGTAGCCTGGAAATATTCACTCGTAGTAGTATCTTGCCAAACCGGGGTTACGGTCCAGTCGCTGAAAGCGTCAACTTTAACACTGCTGGCTTTAAGATCTCGGGCCGGTCCAGTAATATATCCGCGGATCTCCAGATCCCGTTTAAAAGGCGCCGTGATGAAGTCACTCGCGGTGCTAACGTTAGGGATACCTATTTGCAACCCAGTATAACTGGTACCATTAGATACAAACATCGCCAAAGGATACGCATAATGGCTATAAGAATACGCTGTACTGATCAATGAAGAATACCATTTGGTGGTGGGAACAGGACCAGTAATATTAGCGGTTATATATTTGGCGGTAGGCGGAGCAGACAATCCCGCCGGCAAAGTATCAGCGTAACTTCCCTTGCCTACAACAGCAGCCCCTGACTGCACGCCTGTACATACCAGGAAACAAAGAACTAAATAAGCTTTGATCTTGAAATATGTCATTTTTAATATGTAAACCCTAAATCTGGAGCTGTCCCTACCACCCAAAGGAACAATCCATTTATGCTGCTTAAATTTTGCCCGGTCAGATCTAATGAGAATTGCTGCCAAGTATTGTCAACCGTGACGACAGCCGTTTTTTGGGTACTTTGACCAACGCTAATACTTTCACCACTAGTTTCACCGATACCGAATTTAACTTTGGCAGATGTCACTCCGGTCACTTTCATATAACACTTGAGTGCTACCGCACCGGTAGGACCGGTCAAACTGTTCACGTAAGGAGTAGGCGAGACCGAAGGCCACTGGGCCCGGAAATAACCACTAGCCAGGACCAACATTCCGGCCCAGGACTGAGAGGTAGTAATATAAGCTGACCGCCAGCATTGAGTACTACCAGTCGCCGGGGAAGGATCCGCAGTGTAGGCAAAATTCGGATCTTCCGGGAAAACCAATAACCAACCGTCCGGGGTAGCGGGTTGATTTGCACACATATAGGCCACATTATTATTTCCTGTAGAACCTCCACTGGTTATTATATTCTGAGCCGGGTCCAGGGTATTGAGATATATCTGTCTGGTGGTGGGGCTTCCGCTTGTCCCTACGATCTTAATATCATCGATCAAGAGATACATAGTTGGTGGAGGGGGTGTACTGGTAGTGGTAAAAAATAAACTTCCGTCATCGCCGAAAGAGGACGCATTTCCGGCTGTATCCTTGCTTTCCACACGGTAATAATATTTGGTGCCGGCAGTCAGCGCGGTCAACAAGACAGAATGGTAGACGGATGTGTAAGTATTTGTTGCGGTGGAATTAGTGCCAAAGCTGTTCGTTAGGCCGTAGAATACCTGGGAAGTAGCTACTACACTGGTAGTCCATGTCACCGTACAACTGGTTGATGAAGGAGTAGCTAATACCGCGGAAATTACCGGACCAGCGGCGGTGGTTATGAAATCACTCAAGCTCTCTTCGGTGGTAGAGGTAAGACCAGAGACGTCTTTACTGCTGACATAATAGAAATACCTGGTGCTCGCTGTCAGGCCGCTGATAATAACACTATGGGTTTTGACCTTAGTGGTGACATCTTGCTCGGTAGTACTAGTGAAGGAGCCCGAGGTAGTCCGGTAAAAAACCTGTGAACTGGCGATAACGTTGGTGGTCCAGGTGATCGTAGCGTTGGTTGAGCCGGCAGAGCTGGCGACGTTCGTTATAGTCGCGCCTGAGACCAGCGCCGTTAACCGGGCTTTTTTCGTACAGGCAAAAAAGAGTGCGGCTAGCAGGACTATCAGGATCATGAACGCCGCGACATTTTTCGATACTCTCATCGTTCCCTCCCCTAAATATTAATAATTAAACACTGGCCTGCCGACAGGCAGGGATTTTATTCAAATTTAATATCATCCAGATAGAAAACTATTCCGGCCGGATTGTCGCCGGCCACAGCCACCCAGCAAAATCCTCCGCTAATATATGATAAGTCCCTATTTTTCAACTTGATAGTAAATTGGCGCCATTCCCTTTTTAGAATTACCGGTCCTCTAGAAACGGAACAAGAATCAGGGTACGTTCCGCTGATACCGCCTACCTTAAAACTTTTTATCTTTTCATTGCCTTTTTCACCGCGCGCCCAGAAAGTGAGCTTGGTTGCGCCGGTCAAATTATAGCCGCCTTTTTTTTCTCCCCAGTTACCGGAAGGATTCTGCCAAAATATCCCAGCCCAGCCGGCGCGTTGCGATTCCCGGACATTATATTCGATCCTGATACACGTCTTTCCGGCATGAGGTTCTTTATTATATCCATAGTCCAATTTTAAATCAGTATAATCGCCCATCCAGCCACTGGGAGCATAATGGTTGCCAAAGGTGGTTTTGTCCTCATACACCAAAAAACCTTTAAACGCAGGTTTTTCCTCTATTGCCGGTTTAGGAGGTATTTTCTCTCCGGTCGTATCGTACTCTTCCGGTTGTTCCTCATACTCTTGCGCCCAAACCAAACCAATACTGCCAGCGATGAGCACAATGCTAAGAACCAATAATAAATACTTTTTCACAAGTACCTCATTCTGTCTTTCGCTTTTCTATCAACTATCAACTATGAACCAGTTCTCACCGGTCCCTCTGCTCTGAAGAACAACATAATATTTGCCTCAAGACAGGACGTTGCTATATCTACTATAGAACAGTCGCCATTATCGGCTTATTTTTATCGTTCCTTCAAGAGACAGAGGGAAACCTGTAGTAAATACAATTCTCAATTTCAAATGACAAAATCCAAATTAATCTTTAAATCCCAAATCCAAATTATTATTCTTGTTATTTTTTCTGTGGTTCATTGGTCATTGGGATTTGGACCTTTGTCATTTTATTTAGCTTACTACTCGTACCCAATATCATCAAAATACATCACGAACCCATCAGGATTTTCATCAGCTGAAGTTGCCCAACAAAAACCGCCGGCGATACGGCTGAGATCTTTGCCCGCCAGGTCAATAGTGTATTGTTTCCAGGTGGTAGTCAATTTCACCGGGCCAATACCCGCGACGTCAGTATCCGCGTATTCCCCCTGGATACCGCCTATTTTAAACTCATTGATCACCTCAGTGCCTTTTTCACCGCGCGCCCAGAAAGTCAGCTTCTTGGCTCCAGTGAGATCATAACCAGCATTGACTGTACCCCAGTTATTTGCCGGCTGTTGCCAATAGATACCAGCCCAACCCGCGCCATTAGCGCCCTTCGCGTTGTAGGTAATTTTTAGACAAGTTGTGGGAGAGTGGGGGTTATCTGTCCAGTTGGCAGAGATTTTCATATCCCCATAATCACCCATCCAGCCGCTGGGAATATAATGGTTGCCAGGACCTTTATCTTTGTAGACATAAAACGGAAACGTGCCTGCTTTTTTTGTCATTGATTTTTTTACGCCAGGTTCCGCACTCGCGGCTTCCGTTGTATCAGCAGGAGTGGCAACCTCTTCTACTGTTGCTTCTTCTTCTACCGCTTTCTTTACTGGTTTAATTTTCTTTGCCGCTTTAACTTTCTTTTCAACTTTCACCGGTTTTGCGGGTGCTGTATCTTCATCCTCAATCACCGCAGCCTGGACCATTGGCCAATTATTAATCCATAGTGCAGCGGCCAGCATAAACATTGCACAGCACATAGCTTTTACACGCAGTCTCATTGCTGTATCCTCCTTAAAGATAAGTATAGACTTTATTCAAAACGCATATCGTCTAAATAAAAGGCGATGCCGCCATCGGGATTGTCATCGGCCCCGGTAGCCCAGAAAAACCCGCCGCTGATATAGGACAAATCAGCGCCGGTTAAATCAATTTCATATTTTTTCCATTCTTTAGTCAGCGTAATCGGACCAGCGCTGATTTTATCCGTATCTTCAAACTCACCGCCGGAAATACCGCCAACGCCTACCTCATTTATCTGCTCTCCGCCTTTTTCTCCCCGCGCCCAAAATACAAATTTCTTGGCGCCGGTCAGATTATAACCGCCTTTTTTAGCGCCCCAGTTATTCGCCGGATTCTGCCAAAAACAACCGGCCCAACCAGTCCCTTGTTTTCTCAGCGCTGAATATATCCACTGGATACATGTTGCGCCACTGTGCGGATTCTGGCTCCACCGGTCGCTCAAGCGCAAGTCGCCGTAGTCACCCATCCAGCCGCTGGGAATAAAATGATTATCCGGTGAATTCCTGTCTGTATAAACAGGGAATGCTTTAAATCCTGTTTTACCCCCCTCCGGATTAATTGCTTTTCCAACGGGCGCGGCATTTAAGACCGGCACCGGCACGTGGAAAAACTTACCCGGCGAAAACACAGTGAGCGCAGAAAAACTTGCCACAAACACTGTTAACACTGAAATACTGATGAGAATTATTTTTCTCATGTTTGCTGCCTCCTCTTCCTTAAAGTCATTACTCGAACCTGATATCATCAAGATAAAAAGTCATACCACCTTCAGGCACATCTTCGCCTTTAGCCGACCAGAAAAAGCCGCCGCTGATATAACTCAAGTCAGCGTTAGTGACATCAATCTCATATTTCTTCCACTCGCCAGTAAGTTCGAGCGGCCCCTCGCTTACTTTATCAGTATCGGCATATTTCCCGGTAATGCCGCCAACCCCTATTTCAGCAATTATCTCACCACCTTTTTCTCCCCGCGCCCAAAATACCAATTTCTTGGCGCCGGTTAAGTCATAGCCGCCTTTTTTAGTACCCCAATTATTTGAAGGATTCTGCCAAAAACAACCGGCCCAACCCGCCTTATTTGTCCCTTTAGCGCTATATTTCCACTGGATACAAGTCGCCCCGCGGTGAGGATTCTGGCGCCAACGATCGTTCACTTTCAAGTCGCCATAGTCACCCATCCACCCGCTTGGTGAAAAATGGTTGTCGGCTGATTTGGCATCAGTGTAAACAGGAAAAGTTTTGAATGCATCAGCGGCCCCGGCTACCCATCTGCCCGCGCCTGTCCACAGGCTTATTGCCACTAGCATAAGCGTTATCAAGCTTCTCTTAAACATTCATCTCCCCCTTTATGTATCTAGTTCTTCGTCAGAAAGTATAGCGATACGCTAGGCCGATTTGATTTAGTCCTTTGGCCTGCAGGTAAAATCCATTCCCCGGAAATCTTGATTCGTCATCCTCTTCTTCTGTGTCTTCCTCTGGAGTTTCTTCTTGAATTTGTTCTTCGCTTGGCTCTTCCTCTTCCTCTTCAACTTTCACTTTCTTCCTTTTGCCGCTCTTTTTGATAGTACTACTTTTTTTGCTTTTTTTGCTTTTTATACTTTTTGTACTGGTCCCGCTATCAGCCGACAGATAAGCATCAAATACATTACCCGCCCAGATAGCAGCGGCTAAATAGACAAACATATTAGCGGTATCGATCTGGCTGGAATAATCGTCATATAAACTGCTGGTTCTTTTAGTTTCATAATCACTATAAGTACTGTTCGCCTTGGAAGACATCATAAAAGCTGTGCCAACAGCGACTAATTCTGCCCCGGCAAAAATCAGGCCTTTGGTAGGTTGTTCATTGAAAAATTGTCCCCAACCAGGCAGCATCAATGATCTGAACGCGGCAGTCATCGGCGACTTGGTATTAAAATTATAGGTTTCTTCCCGGGCCGAAGCTAAAGATACTGACAGGAACGCCGCCATAGCCAGCGCTATCACTAAAATTCTTAAACCAGGCTTGCATCTGAACATGTTTCCCCTCCTCTTTTATAAATGATTACACAGATTTCCAAGTGCGATTACGCGGATTACAAACTAATTCTTGACCTTATTTCTACCGTTCATACCTGATATCATCAACATAAACCATGCCACCGTTTCCAACGTTTTCAAATGGGCCTTTGTTGATAGCTAGCGGATACTCAATCACTATTTTAAAGTAATCTTTCACTGATTTAAAATCATTAACGCTGAAATTAATTGTATATGTTTGCCAATTCTCCAAATCACGGCTGTTAAGCCGCAAGTATCTGGTGCCGCCTTTGGTCGGTGCGGTAGTAGTGGTAGAAATCGGTCCTTCAAATTTTACATAGGTATTGCGGTCAATAAGAGCGAAAGCTTTAAAGGTGATCCTAGTATACCCTCCGGGACTCAAATCTTTAGCCGGGGTAGAATTATACAAGGACCAGTGAGTCGCCGCGATCAAGGTTACGCCGGCCCAGTCATGTTCATTTTTGGTTCCCCACACCTGGTTTTGACCGTTCCAGGTGTATTTCAGGCATTTAGCGCCTTCCGGAGGATTCTCCTCTGTTACTTTAAAATCGATAGTCATATTATTATCCGGCGGAGTTAAGTCAGCAGGAATGAAGGCCACATTACCGCCGGTGATCAAGTCATCGTCATAGATCTTAAAAACGCCGCTCCAGGTATTCAACGCTCCTTCATCAAATGGGTCAGACAGGCGTTTCATGGGATTGCGCTCACAGGAAACGACTGATATTACCATCAGGATTATCAGTACTAAGGTTTTTAAGATTGTTTTTTTCATTCTGGTTCCACTGTTTTCTTTTCAATCGGCACCTTTTGTTCTGCGCCGGACTCCTTGAGCAGGATAATTTCTACTCTTCGGTTCAGAGCGCGACCGGCATTGGTGCGGTTAGAGGCGATTGGCTGGGTTTCGCCATAACCTATCTTTTCCATACGTTCCGGCTCAACGCCTTGTTCCACAAAATAATTATAGACACTGGTCGCGCGGCGGGTTGATAATTTAAGATTATAAGATTCAGAACCGATCGAATCAGTATGGCCTTCGATCAATATTTTGTTATCAGGATACATATTGAGCAGTTTTACGACATCCGGCATTACTTGCAGCGCTTCTTCTTTTAATTTAGATTTATTAAAGTCAAACAGCACCGCGGAGGTAATATTCATCACCAATCCTCTCTCTTCTTCTCTCAGTTCTACCGGCGCGGCGGAGAGAACTTCTTTAGCTATGTCGATCTGCGGTACAGTCAAGGTCAATGTCTGCGGATCAGTCTGAACTGACAAATTAGATTTGTTTTTAACTTTGAAAACTACTTTATAATCTCCTTCCGGAGCGATTTCCTGGCTGGCCAGGTCAGCGCCATCCCAGTCCTTTTCCAGCGGCGGCTGACCCCGGCCTGACAAGATTTGGATCAAGTTATCATTCCTATCCCTGATACTGATCTCCCAGGATTTAATTCCCTTATTATCATAGGCCGCCAGCGCAAATATCGCTTCAGGATTATCACCTGTCCCTGGGGTAAATACCGGAGTCACAACTGTCAGGCTGGCAGAAGGCCGCGCTGGTCCTTCTATAACTACTGGTTTTTCCTCTTCCCGGAATACCACTAAGGAGCCAAAGTGCAGGTTAAAGAACAGTCGCCATTCATCAAAGGGTCCCAGTTCCGGATATTTATATAGATTATCTTTTTCCCGTAAGCCAACATATTCAAGTCCGAGGGTTGAATCGGTAGAATCAAAGGGAGCGCTTTCCCAGGTCCGGCTTAAAGAAAATTTAATCAAACTATCGCTAGTCCCGCCAAAACGCTGGTGCCATTCTTCCCAGCCCCAGATATCTTTGCCATAGGTGGCGCTAGCTTTATAAGGTTTCTTATCCAGCCAGACCGTGCCTAAAAAAAAGTTCGTGAGCGGTTTATTTTCATCAGTGTCCAGGGTATAGGCCAAAGCGCCGGTAGCCACATCCTGTCCCATTTTCAAATTGATCCAGAATTTATAGGAAGCAGCCGGTACCAACCGGATCATGGTGTTGAAACTATGCAGCCACTGGGTAGTCGGCCATTTCCCGGTCGGGCGATAATCCCAGAATTCCTTCGTGGGGTCATATTCTCCTTCCCAAAGGACTTCATTATCCCGGGTGTAATAATACCAACGGTCGGTAGTGGTAGGATATTTGCGCGCCAGATATTGGAGCGCCAGGGCAAAAGTGGCATTTTCTTTGGGATTCATATTCCATTCTTCCAGGATATTTGGCTGCCATAAGTATAACCAACTGCTGGGCGTAGGGTCAAAGCTCAAGGTCAGTTTATAAATGTGCGCCTGCCGGTTCTCCATCGTCACCCAGAAAGCATCGTTACGAGCGCGGGGCCTGATCACGCCTGGACCAGGGGCAGCCGCGGTCCCTTCGTAAAGATAAGGCAGTGGCCCGTAAATAGGCTTTTGATAGGTACCGGTAAAGTCCAGGTTAGTGTAGGCATTGAGCTCCTTTTTAAGTCCACCTGAATACTCCTGCTTATTTCCGGCGCTCGCGCCCAAATGGGCGTAGCTGAGACTTACTTCTTCAACACCTGGAATGAATCTGAAACCAATCCTGGTTTTATAGCCCAGCGCCTCGCCGGTGCCAGTGGTTCCAGACTGAATGAGCCGGGAACCGGTATTTATGGTATACGTGCTGTTCGGAATAGTATACGAATTATTAGAACCAGATTCCTCGACAGAGAGGAATTCCCGTCCCAGGCGGAAGGGCTGGTATAGAACGCCCAGATCAATGGGTAAGGGTTCGATCAGGTCAATTTTTGTGGTGAGTTCGTACGCATTCAAATGCTCCTTGGGTTTTTCGCCCCAGGGAATACGGGCATTTTTAGAAATAAAGGCATTATTGAAATAGCCCCAGCGCCAGTTATATTTGCCGTAAGTAGAAGTATGGTCGCCCCATACCACTTCTGCTCCATGAACCAGTTCCAGCTTGCCAAAATCCCCGGCATATTTGAGGTCCAGGCCGCGCGGCGTCTGGCGTCCGCTGACCCGACGGTAGTTATAAATATCAAACTGTTCCGGATAAAGCTGGAACATATCGCCTTCATTCTCCCAATGGTAATGGCCAAGACCGCCGTTCAGCGAAGCTTGGAACCGGTCACCTTTATAAGCCAGCTCGCCCCTGGCCCATTTGATTTTCTCATTATTGTATTTCAGCCGGTGTTCATCGTTGAGGGGAATATAAAAGCGATCAGCATAATAATTACCAATAGCTAAAATCCCCAGCATCATGGTCCAGTTTTTACTGGGCCGATAGGAAAAATCCATATTCAGGGTCTGCCCCCCAAAGTAATGCCACGTATCTTTAGAAACCTGGTCCTGAGTATAGAGTTTGGCCAGCTTGCTGGGGTAAACGCTCCAACCAGGCTGAAGTTTATGCGACCACCCCTCAAATGTCAAATTCCCGTCGATGCGCAGGCTTTTTACTTTTAGATTATCCGCGGCATAGGTCGAGTTAGCGGCCAGCGCTAACAGGGCAGCGAAAATGAAACTGCTTTTGCCAAAACGCATGTACCCTCCAACCTACTATAACAAATATAACCTAAATAAACACTTCCCGCAAGCTCTATTTTAGGGTCTGCTGAAAAATTCAGCAGCCCTTCCGCGGGGACAGGCACAGATTAGGGCTTTCAGCAAGCTCTATTTTAGGGCTAATATTTTGCGGTATTTCACTTCGGCGCCAATCGCTCCGTTGGCTTCTACATAACAGATATAAACACCAATAGCAACGGTCTTATGGTCATCATCCTGGCCATCCCAAGTCAGCTTGTACTGGGCATAGGTATCAATAGTTTCTTCTTTCAGTATTTTTACCAGTCGGCCGGCAAGATCGTAGATCTTGGCCTTGATCGCCGTACCAGGCGCTACGGTAAAAACTATAGTCGTACTGCCTGTTTCCGGATTGAATGGATTAGGATAATTGGTAATATCAGTAGAAAAAATGTTACTGCTGGAAGTGGCGCTCAGGGTGTTTGGCGCCCATTTCGTTTGCGCTTCATAATACGCCTGGCGCAGAGTCTTGGTATCTGTCCCAGGACTGATGGCGCATAATCCCCACCATTCTTCATTCATATTATTCTTTGGGGTATTAAAATCATAATCATAATAAGCGGAATTTAGCCAGGTACCGTTGGTATCGTGCGTACTGTTAGCCGCTCCCCATTGATTCTTGGACCAGTCATCAGCCCACTGGAAAATGCAACCTCCGACACATACTTCTGTGGCTTTTACCGCTGATAAATGGGTCTCAATTATGTTGAGCTCCCCTTTAAGAGTTACAGCTTGTGAAAGCTCATCTTCGGCATTGGTAGCAGTATTATAGGCGTCACAGCCGAATTCTGTCAGGATCAGGGGTTTACTGCTTTTACTGGCGTAGTCGCCAAACATAGCATCAAAGCCTGTTGTATTTCCCCTATAGACCTGGGCGGCCCAGACATCCAAGTCAGGCATATTAGCATCATCCGCTTTATTAGCGGCGCTGCCCAAGTTATTAATTTCAGCTTCCGCCGAAGTCACCGGATGATGATTCAATCCTTCGAGTTTGTGTACGCGGCGGGCACACTCATTTAACAGGCTGTACCAGGCAGGAAGCGAGGCAGTATGAAAATTGATTTCATTTCCTATCAACCACATTAACAGCGCGGGATGGTCTTTCCATTTATTTACCGTCGTGGTCAGGTCAGACAATACTTGATCACGGTTAGCTGGCACATTAAAATCCTTATTCCAGCTAACCGTACAAGTAATGATCACATATAAACCGTATTCATAGGCAGCATCTAGCAATTTACTATCAGTAGGCATAGCATGCAACCGGATAGTATTGGCTCCCATTGCCCGGATCAAGGCAAAATCAGGTTTATAGAATTCAGGGTGAACCGTCCAATTATAACTCATATAACCTTGACCCACCGGCGTATAGCCGTAATTGACCCCTTTGACAATGAAAAGTTTCCCATCGACAAACATTTGCCGGCCAACAATTTTAACATCAGCAGCCAAGAGAATATCAGCGGACAGCGTACAGGTGACAGATATCAGTAAGACTATTAAAATCTTTCCTCTTTTAATCAATTCTTGCTCCCTAGTTCTAATCTGTGTAATCATCTTTTAAAATCGGTGTAATCAAAGCTTCTTAGAATAAGAAGCTTGTGGAAATACGATGAGTGTTTTCCAAATCCTCGTGGATAATATAAGCGTAATCTATTTCCATAAAGCTCCAGAGGATAGACGCGCCCAAGCTCAGGTTATGATAAAAACTATGGGCCTGGGTCAGATCATTCAGGTTCCAGCCGGCCCGTAATGCATATTGTTTATTGACCCAACATTCCACCCCGGGAGCCAGTTCCAGGCGTTGGGAACTGTCTGGCGTATACCCTGCATCCAGCGCCCAGTTCACTTCTATCGGGACAGAAAAAGCAGCTGCTTTTTCATTATCTCCGCCTGTTCCTGTAGCAATCTCCTGCTGGTTCGGCGGCGGGACAGGCGCCCACCCCTGGCTCAGGTCAAAACCTTCTATGTTACTCATGCCAATGACTTGTTCCATTTGCGGCGCAGTATCGCGAGCTTTGGCCTTTTCCCGGACTTTTTTCGCTTCGCCAATTCTCGCTGTATGTTTGAAATGAATGACCAATCCGGCCCTGACCGTCAGCGGGATAGTTTCGCTTACTTCCTGGGAAGCATCCCAGTAAGAATTGCCCTTTAGTTTGGGGTTATTAATATTTTGTATATTTAT
>JACRDM010000046.1 GCA_016218565.1 Elusimicrobiota bacterium
CAAAGGGTTTCTGGCGCTATGTCAATGTTTCCTGGCCAGACAACTGTACCATATTCAACCGTTGCTTTCATGAATAACGGTGAATCCTTGAGTTTCGTAAACGGCTTTTTATCAAAATATGGCGTCATATCAAACAGCCGTTTCTCATTGTTTTCGAAAACAATGAGTAGTGTGTTATTCTTTTGCGGTTCAACGCGAACAACATCTAATAATGTTTCCATAAAATCCTCCTCATTACTGTAAAGGGGGGATGCGGAAAGGTTCTTCTCCGGAAACCGCTAATTCCCAGTCAGCTATAAGTTCATCCTGGTGAATGTCCATCCAAGCAAGAACCATACGCAGTTGTTTTGCCGGGAAATCTCCGGCAAGGACTGTTCCGTCCTCAATAGAAATTGAAGCTTTTTTCCCTTGATAGCGAACGTGAATATGCGGCATATTATGCCGTCCGGTATCTTCGTAATAAATTGCGACAAGTATCCCATAAAACATCGAAATTATTGGCATGTTAGTCGTCCTCCTTTTTTCATTGCTTTATCCGTTTCTATTTTAGTGCATAACGTCGGAAATCACCCGCTTTTTCCCAAAGCGAAGCGGCGGGAAAAAGTCAGGAGGATTGATTTGTTATGGTTTTATATATTTCAAAGTCACTAAAGGGCTCGTAAAATTTAAAGAGATGTTCTTAATATTTGAATTTTCAGCTATTTTCTTAATTTCTTCTTTTTTGAGCGTATCTTTGCTACCAACCCAGTATGCCATAGCAAGGACAAATGATCCTCCAAAAGTTGAAACTGTATTACGTATAGTTTTAAATCTGGGCCTATCGAAACCATCATAAATAGTCAAAACCCCTTTTGACTTAAGAACACGGGAAAGTTCAGTTAGAGCTTTAACGGGATTACGCCAGTGGTGAAGTGCGCCGAAACTAACAATAACATCAAAAAAGTCATCCGGGTAAGTAAGGTTATGAACATCTTGTATTTCTGATAAAATTTGGTGCTCAAGGTTTTTCTTTCGAATATTTTTTTTCGCTCGTTTTACCATATCTGACGAAATATCTGCGGATATGATTTTTGTTAGACAAGGGTATTGTTTTGCGAATTCCATTGCCAGTCGCCCATCACCGCCACCTATATCTAATAATATTTTATGGTTTTTATTAATTCCAGTTCGCTGGACAATATCGGAATATGCAGGTTGCATCCATTTGGTAATCGAGCTATATATTGCACTAAATGGCCAAAAAAATTCTTTAGGTTCCATATTATTATTTTTTTCCATAACAATTATTATACGACCTTCGTTTTTTGTGGTACTTACATAGTACATAGTAAAATAACCTATTTCTCAACATCTGTCAATAAAAAAAATTTGACTAATTTGACTAATGCCTGGAATAAGTCCAAAGAATTCGCGCCGTCGGAAAAAACATTATAGCTTGAGGACTCAAAAATTAATTTTAAGCCGCTTTTTATCAGTATCAAAGCTAATCCCAACTGAATACCGCGAATAATAGGACGAGTAAATAAGCGCGCGATTAATGTATCTAAATGTAGAAATCTAATTATCAATAATGCCCCCATCATAAAAAAACAAACAACTGCTATGGTGGAAGCAGAAGCGCCAATGGCCATAGCCAAAGCAGAGGTAGCTTTAAGAGGCTGCACCGGTATGGGAATACGAAAATAAATTCCCGCCGCGATATATATAAGTCCCGCGCTCAAGAATAAACTTACAGCGTCAACTTTATTTATTATTATTAATCCAAACGCTATCGGCAGAAACGTTCCTAAATCCCCCAACGCTCCGATTAACTCCCTGCTGCTATTCTTAAGATTTATCATCTTCATACAATTTTAATCCCGGCAAGTATATTTTAGCCCATCATCTTACTTAATAAGATACTTCTCTACGGCTTTCCCTTCGCTTAGAGCCTCCAGTATTTCATCTGCCGCTTCTTCATTTACTTCGCTATACCAATGTCCTTCAGGATACACAACCATTACCGGCCCCTTATCGCACAATTTCAGGCAACCGGTGCCGGAAACTGTTACGTCGGAAAGCCCACGATCGGCAATTTCCATTTCCAAGTACTGTAACAGATCAAGAGACCCCTTACGGCAACAAGTCCCCATTGGCTCACCTTTTATTCTCATACTACCGCATACCAGTATGTGTTTTGCAGGCTTGTTCATCTTCATCTCCTTTTTATTAACCGCAACCTTGTCCGGTCCCGCTGCATCCCAAACCGCAACCTTTCCATGATCGTTGCAATTTACTTAGATCTTTGCCTTCATAAACCGCTGCTAAACCATCTTTTATCAAACCTTCCATTAACACAACTTTGAGTCCCTGTTTAAGCAATACCTTTTGCGGCGCCGGGCCTGCGCCGCTCACTAGTAAAGCCCGACAGTCTTTCAGCATATTTCCCAGCGCTATCCAGCGCGCGTCCCCTCCCCCAGACTCAAGGGTCAGCCTTTTTTCTACTAAATAATATTCTTCATTTTTCTTTTCCATGATCAATAGTTCTTCAGCCTCTCCCAAATGACAGTTGACCAGCAGCCCTTCACGGCTGGCCACCGCCACAAAAGGCCTGTCTTCTTCAGGATTTATAGGAAGCAGTGAAGATTGTTTCAGGCATTCTCTTAAATTTGCGGTATTGGAATTAGCCAGCAATCCTGCCGCGTCAGCCCGGCAACGCGTACAATAATGCATTTGCGGCAGAAACTCACTGACCTTTTCCTTTAACGCTTTCAACTCTTCATCTGAGGGAGGTACCGCATCCTCAAATTCTGTTCCTTTGACCGAATAAAGAGGCAGGCAATTCATTATATCAACTCCAAGCTCCGCCATTTTAACCGCAATTACAGGAATGTGTTTATCATTAATACCCGGCAAAATAATGGAATTGATTTTTACGATGATCCCGGCTTTTTTCAGTTCCCGGATAGCTATCAATTGCTTTTCCGCGAGCATTTTCGCGGCTTCTTCACCAAGAAATATCCGTGTGCCATAATGCACCCGGGAATATATTTTAGCCCCTATTTTTTCATCCAGAGCATTCACGGTCACGGTAACGTGGCTGACTTTCAAGATACTTAATTCCTTAATATAAGGAAGCAGATTAAACCCGTTGGTCGCCACGCACAGGATCATTTCCGGGAATTTTTCCCTGATCAGCCGCAGTGTTTCCAAGGTTAGCTCCGGCGTGGCGAATGGGTCTCCCGGCCCGGCAATACCTGTGACCTTCAATTCTGGTTGCAATTCGACGGCCCGGCATAAATAGCCCAGCGCCTGCCGCGGTGATAGGATCACACTGGTAACCCCGGGCCGCGTTTCATTGACACAGTCGTACCGGCGATTACAGAAACGGCACTGGATATTACATTCAGCGGCTACAGGCAGATGTATCCTGCCCACAGTATGTTGATAACGGCTATCAAAGCATGGATGGCCAATCAGTTCATTTCTCATAAATTTACCTCAAAATAATTAAACATAAGCGTAACCACCAGGTGAAGAATCCTGGACACCGGCGATCACCACATTGACCAGATGATCGAAGAACCGCTGGGTCCCGCGATATCCCAACAGTAGTTCACGTTGACCGCCAAACCGGTCATGAATCGGGAATCCCGCTCTCAGTAAGGGAATCCCGGTTTTTCTACTGATCTGGTATCCTTTGCTGCTGCCAATCAGAAAATCCGGCCGCAGCTCAATGACCCGCTCTTCGATCCCGGCAAAGTCTGTGTCTGCGGTCGAGCAAAACACGGGAATCACTCCTATCTCCTTGAGCATGGAGACTATCGCCGCAACCATTTCCGGCGATCCATACACTACCGCCCTTTTGCCGAACATATATTTATGCCCGTCATAATAGGCATCCAACAACCGGCTCCTCTCCTGCCGATATTTTTCCGGAACCGGTTGGCTGCTGATCCGGGAAAGCAAGCGGAAAAAAGCGTCACTTTCATTGATCCCAACCGGCCAGCCGCAACTCAATCTCGTCACTCCCGAATTTTTGGCCAGATATCCGGACGCGCTATCCTCCGCCGTCAAGGCCTGCCCCAGGTCCAATGAAAACTCCGCCCGTCCCATAGCTCTGATCTCGGACAGCGGGGTGCCGCCTTCATGCAGCGAATGATAATTGTCCCAGGCGTCGGAATCCAGTGAATCGGCATAATCCGGTAAAATGGAGAACGAAATTCCAAAATCAGTAAATATCTCGCGCAAATGTCGCAAATCAGCAGTGGAAACAAGACCCGGAAAGACATTCAGGCGCTGCCTGACAGGTTCTTCCTGACTGCTTAACTGAGTAACCACCGCCAACACGGTTTTCCAGAATCCATCCCAATGAGATCCGTGGTAACTGGGAGTGGAAACATTGACCATTTCCGGTAAAGGGCTACCCTGGTTCTCTTTCCGATATTCCTTAAGTATGGCCCGGACATCATCGCCTATCGTTTCGGACAAACATGTGGAAGCAACGCCGATCAGGCGCGGCTGATATTGAGTGATCAGATTGCTCAACGCCTTCTTAAGATTTTCTTTCCCGCCGAAGATCGCGCTTTCTTCCGAGAAATTGGAAGAGGCGATATCCACCGGCTCGCGGAAGTGGCTGATCAGGTACCGGCGGATGTACGTAGCGCAGCCTTGCGAGCCATGCAACAAAGGCAAACAACCTTCAATGCCCTGGAAAACAATACTGGCTCCCAGGGGGGCGCAAAGTACACAGCTATTGCGGGTTGCCGGACGATCAATGATAGTCTTTTCCATGTGCTTCTCCTGTATTAACAGCTTGCTAAACCTCTATTTCCTTACTAATCTTCCAGACCGGGCTCAGCACGGTAGCATATACTTCCCTGGTAAAATTCAACATCCCGCTAAAACCGGACAAAGGGATCTTCCGCTCGTGATTGTGATCGCAAAATCCTATGCCCATTTTATAAGCCAGGGGGCGTTCCTTGACACCACCAATTAACAGATCGACTTTTTTTTCTTTCAGAAAAGCGGATAATTCAACCGGATTGGAATCATCCACGATAATTGTTCCTTCACTGCAAAGTTCTTTCAATTTCTGGTAATCCTCTACCCCGCCGGTCTGGGTCCCCACTATGGCTGTTTCCATGCCGATCAGCCGCAATGCCCGAACCAGGGAAAAGGCTTTAAAGGCCCCGCCGACATAGATCGCTGCTGTTTTCCCGGTCAGCGCCCGGCGATATACCTGTACTATAGGATTTACCAATTCTATTTCTCGTTTGACCAGAGCGACAGTCTTCTCCTGGATCAGCGAATTACCGAAGAAATCAGCCACCTGATACAAAGCCGCGGCCATATCTTCGAAGCCAAAATAGGAAACCCTGATAAACGGCTGTTTGAATTTATTTTTCATCAGCTCCGCCAGATGGCTCATGGATCCCGAACATTGGACCACGTTCAAAGCCGCTCCGTGCGCACGCCGGATATCTCCCACCCGGCCGTCGCCGGTCATGGTGGCAACTACTTGCACGCCCATCTCTTCGTAATATTTCTTGATCGTCCAGATCTCGCCGGCAATGTTAAAATCTCCCAGAATATTGACGCTGAACCGGCTGACATCCTTAACAGACGCTGTGCCAACCAGCTTGAAAAGCGCCTCACAGGCAGCCCGGTAACCATCCTTCTTTGTTCCCTGGAAACCAGGCGCGCTGACCGGCAGAACGGGTATATTAGTTTCTCGGCTAACCCGGCGGCAAACAGCATCCACATCATCGCCGATCAAACCGACTATACAGGTAGAATAAACAAAAGCGGCGCGGGGTTTATATTCAGCGATCAAGCTTCTTAAATCGCGATAAAGTTTTTTTTCTCCACCATACACCACTTCCATTTCCCGTAGATCGGTGGAGAAGCTCATCCGGTGTAATTGCGGTCCGGATGAAAGGGCCCCGCGAATATCCCAGGTATAAGCAGCGCAGCCTATCGGCCCGTGTACTAAATGCAAGGCATCAGCGATCGGATACAAGACTACGCGCGCGCCGCAAAATACGCAGGCCCGCTGGCTGACTGATCCGGCCACGCTGTGCTTGCCGCAAGCCAGGTCGAATTTATCCTGCCCTTGCCGAAAAACTTGTTTTTTACGTTCCGCTAAAATTTTAACCATAGCATCCCCTTTGCTCTCTCTACATTACCAATTCAAATTGATGCTCCGGACAATCCCGGTCCTGGCGGTCCATCAAAGCGTTAAGGATCTTCTGCAGTAATAGCATACCGCCATAATAACCGACACTGGGAAAATAGCTGTGCCCGATCCGGTCCAATATCGGGAACCCAAAACGGATGAAAGGTATATCCTCGTCGCGGGCAATATATTTGCCGTAAGTATTGCCGAGTAAAAGATCCACTTTCTCGTTCTTGATCCATTGGTGCAACGTAAAAAGATCGGCGTTGGCCGCCACTTTGGCCTGCGGCGCGGTTTCTTTAGTTATTTCCCTGATCCTCTCGGCAAATTTGCCGTCAGCAGTGCCGGTAAGAACATAGACCACTTTCATGTCCAGGTCGGTTAGAAATCCCGCCAACGACACCATTTGGTCCGGGTCGCCGAAAAGAGCGACTTTTTTACCATAAAAATACTGGTGCATGTCGGTGATGATATCCAGCAATCGTCCTCTTTCTTCGGTTACCACATCAGGCACGGCTACTGACCCCATTTTCCGTAACGCGTCCACGAACGCGTCAGTGGCGCGCAAACCAATGGGTAGGTTAAGTATTTCGCAAGGTACTTTGAACTTGGCGTCCAAGGCTTTAGCCGCGGAGGCGGAAGCGGTCATCCCTAAAGCTATCGTGCCGATACTATCACCGGTACTCCGCAATTCGCTTACCGTCACCCCTCCGGCAGGATAAAACACATGCTTACCCGTCTGCGGCGCATCCAGCACATCGGAAGTATCCGGAAAAATCACTGTTTTAACACCCAACGCCCCGGCCAGACGCTTGATCTCCCGCATATCCGCCGGCTCGGTAAAACCGGGAATAATATTTACCTGTTCTTTTTTTCCGCCGCTTTTTTCCGCCAAGTAAGTAACCATGCTTTTACACATATTGGCAAAACCAGTGACGTGCGAACCCACATAGCTCGGAGTATTGGCATGAATGATATATTTGCCCTTGGGGATCTTACCTTCATCCCTGGCTTTGCTGATGATCTGCGGCAGGTCATCCCCAATGGTCTCGGAGAGGCAGGTGGTATGCACCGCTACGATCTCCGGATCATAAACAGTGAAAATATTGTTAATGGCTTCCAGCAGGTTGGCCTGACCGCCAAATACCGATGATCCTTCGGTAAAAGAGCTGGTACCAGCCAGTATCGGTTCCTTGTAATGGCGGGAAAGAGTACTGCGGTGATAGGCGCAGCAACCCTGAGAACCATGACTGTGGGGTAAGCAAGCATGGATACCCAGGGCTGCATACATGGCGCCAATTGGCTGACAGGTTTTAGCGGGATTGATCAAGAGCGCTTCCCGCGGTTTAATTTCTTTAGTAGTGTGTCTTAAGAGCATTTTTTTCTCCTTGACCCGATAGATTAACTGTCCCCTAATTTACCAATAAGCTGGGGACTCAACTGCCAGGGTGATTTAATGAATTTCCAGATCCGGGTATTGACCATCCGGTCTATTTCCCGGTAAAAATTGACCGCGCCCTGAAATCCGGCATACGGCCCGCCGTAATCATAGCTGTGCAACTGCTTACAGGGAATACCCATTTTTTGAATGATATATTTCTCCTTGATCCCCGCGCAAAAAACATCCGGCTTGTAAGCCTCGATCATTTTTTCCGTTTCATGATGAGTAATATCGTCAATGATCAGGGTCCCGGCTTCCATTTCCGGTATCAGGCCGTCGTACTCGGCGAAATTAAGACCCTGTTCCGCCAGTTGTTTCTGTCCTGCTTCCGTCACTCTCGGCTTGAACTTATCCGGGTCTTTTTCCACGTGCAGTTCTTCGATGTTCCGGCTGTCCGCGTCCACCTTGATCGAAGGCAAGACTCGCCGCCCTTCATAGTCATCCCGGTGAGCGAATTCATATCCAGCCGCCACCACCTTCATCCCGATCTCGCGAAACAACTCCTGGTAGTGGTGCGCCCGGGAACCGCCGACAAAGAGCATGGCTGTTTTTCCCTGACAACGCGCTTTGATCTCTGCCTGTGCCTGCTCTACTGCCTTGAGCTTCTCTTTTACCACCCGATCTACCCTGGCGATCAATTTCTGATCCCCGAAATAAGCGGCGATCTTCTGCAAAGATTTAGCCGTGGCTGCCGCGCCGGTAAAATTAACTTTAATCCAGGGGATCCCGTATTTTTTATGCATCATATCCGCCACATAATTGATCGAACGATAGCACATCACGGTATTAAGATCCGCAGTATGAGAATTAGCGAAACGCCCATACGTGGAATTACCGCTAAACGTGGAGATCAGTTCGATCCCGCACTCCTTGAGCAGTTCCTCGATCTCGAAAGCGTCGCCGCCGATATTATATTCACCTAACAGGTTGATCTTATACTTAGCCGGACTGACACGGTCATCCAAGCCGATGACATGCTTAAATAACTGATTGTTGGCAATATGATGCCCGGCAGACTGGCTGACCCCCTTATAACCTTCACAACTGAAACCAAAAACATTGATCCCTAACTTTTCCTTCATCTCTTTAGCCACGGCATGCACATCGTCACCGATCAACCCGACCGGACAGGTGGAAAAGATACCGATCGCTTTGGGCTTGAATAAGTCATAAGCCTCTTGCACCGCTTTCTTCAGTTTTTTCTCTCCGCCGAAAACTATTTCATTTTCCTGCATATCGGTAGTAAAACAATACGTCATGAAGTTGGCGTCATCATCACTATCCGGCAGGGTCTGGTTCCTTCTGGTCAACCAGCTATAATACCCGCAGCCGACCGGGCCGTGCGTGATATTGAGGATATCCCTGGTAGGGCCCAGAACCACGCCTTTACAACCGGCATACGTGCAGCCGCGTTGAGTGATGATCCCGGGAATGGTGCGGACATTGGCCATGATCTCCGGAACCTCGCCCTTTTCCTTGGCCTGGCTCAATACTATCTGCTTGCTCCTTTTTCGGGCCACTTTAGCCGAATAATCTTTGACGATTTCTTCTTTTAATTCCTGGGGATTTATTTTTAATGGATTACTCATGTTTACTCTCCTCTAACCGGATTTATTCCTCTCCGACCGCGCTCTCGCCTTCCTCTTCCGTCCTGACCCTGAACGCGTTCAGCACCGGCAGAACGAATATTTTTCCGTCTCCGGATTTGCCGGTTTGGTTTTCTTTGATGATGACCTGTACTGTCTTCCTGACTGTTTTGTCCGGCACCACGACAAACAGCATCCTTTTGGGGATAAGTCTTTGGCCATGCCCCAACTGCTGGATCGCTTCCTCGTAGCCTTGCTCCGCGCCTTTCAGCGCCTTGAAATCCACCAACCCCTGGCCTCGGCCCAGCGCTTCCCTGGCGGTAAGAGAAGAGATACCTGCTTCAGCCAGTGCCTTTTTAGTCTGGTTCATCATATTCATCCTAATGACGGCCATCACTTCCTTCATTTCGGCACCTCCGGCACGGGTACCGGTTCTGATACTTCTTTTACTCCTGAACTGATAGTATAAACCTCATCCACCGGAGACACAAAGATCTTACCGTCGCCAAACGATCCCTTCTCGCTGGTCTTGGCAGACTTGATTATTGTTTTAATGACATCATCCTGGTCTTTTTCCTGCACCACTAATATGAGTAATTCCTTGGGCAATTCATCGTAAGTCACATCGCCGATCTTAATGCCTCTCTGCTTTCCTCGTCCAAACACGGGGATCTTGGTAATCGCGGGGAAGCCGGCTTCCATCAATGCCTCCATCACTGCGTCCACCTTTTCCGGTCTCACAATAGCCCTGATCATGATCATGGTAATCCTCCTTTAATTTACAATGCCGTAATCGATAAGTATTTTTTCCAGATCGTCTCCGGTCATAGGTTTAGGTATGACAAAAAAATCATTGGTATCAATAGCTTTGGCCAGGTTCCGGTAATGATCCGCTTGGGCCGCCGTCCTGTCAAACTCGATCACTGTCTTACGATTTATCTCCGCGCGCTGCACCATGTTATCCCGCGGAACGAAATAGATCATCTGTGTCCCCAATTTTTCCGCGAAAGCCTTGATCATCCTCTCTTCGTTGTCAACTTTACGGCTGTTACAGATCAAACCGCCGAGCCTGACACCGCCTGCTTCAGCAAACTTGACGATCCCTTTACAGATATTATTGGCAGCGTACATGGCCATCATTTCCCCGGAGACCACGATATAGATCTCCCGGGCTTTGCCCTCCCGCATCGGCATGGCAAATCCGCCGCACACAACATCTCCCAGCACATCATAAAACACATAATCCAGTTTTTCAGTATCGGCATAAGCCCCGAGCTGTTCCAGCAAATTCACCGAAGTGACGATCCCGCGACCGGCACAGCCTACTCCCGGCTCAGGCCCTCCAGACTCTACACAGATCGCTCCTCCGAACCCGACCTTCCTGATATCATCGAGAGCAATATCCTCTCCTTCGGTTCTCAATGTGTCCAGCACGCTCTTCTGCGCCAGTCCTCCCAACAGTAAGCGTGTGGAATCTGCTTTGGGGTCGCAACCAACTACCATTATTTTTTTACCCATTCCGGCTAACCCGGCCACTGTGTTCTGGGTAGTCGTAGATTTACCGATACCGCCTTTTCCGTAGATCGCCACTTTTCTCATCTTTTTCTCCTCTCTATCTTTTAGGCTATCATAAACCTGGTATCTTTTTCCGCCAAATAAAAATGGATGCCTTCTATCCATCCTGGATAACAAGAAGACACCCATGTCTCAACAAGTTTTCTAAAAAAAAAGCGTCTCCCTTTTGGGAAACGCCTTAGTTATTTTACGCTACACTACAATGTGTTATTTCCTGATCTACGCTTACGCTTTCATTCACCGGAGCTAAAAATCACCCACCATCACTCTCCACCAAGTTTTGGCGAGCGAGAGCTTCGGCAGGTTGTTTCCTTCCGGAAACAAAAATAGCGTTCCGACACTTGCTCAGAACGCCTTTGAGTGCTACCCCAGCATTGGGGCCCTATATATTGTTTTACACCTATACAAGTAAAAAACAATTATTTCTGGTAACTGTTCCTCGTTCTTACTGGCAACTGCTCCTCGTATTGACTGCTCTTTGTTTTTACTGTTTTTTAGTCTATCACCGTATACGCACTTTCCTCATGCTGGGTAATATCTAACCCCATCACTTCTTCCTTTTCAGAAACCTTCAATCCCATGGCAAATGCCACTACTTTCAACAGGATAAAGGTCATAATTATCAACTACCCCGCAGTAGCCACTACGGCCAGAGCCTGTGTGCCCAAAAGTGACACGTTACCATAAAACAACCCATCATTCCCCGCCGGGTTGATCATTTTCGTCGCGAACAAGCCGGTAGTAAGTATGCCGATAATACCTCCGACACCATGTACGCCAAAAGCATCTAAAGAATCATCATAAGCAAACTTATTCTTAATAAATACGACAAAAATATAGTAAACCAGCGCTGTCATCACCCCAATAGCGATAGCTGACAATGGGGTGACAAACCCGGAAGCCGGGGTCACCGTCGCTAATCCCGCCACCGCGCTAGTGGCGCCGCCCAGCATCGTTGGCTTACCGATATTCTTCCATTCCAAGAACATCCAGGTTAAGGCTGCGGCAGCAGCCGCGGTATTGGTAGCAATAAAAGCTGAAACCGCTAGTCCATTGGCAGCCAAAGCACTCCCCGCATTGAACCCAAACCAGCCAAACCATAGTAAAGCCGCGCCCAATATCGTGAACGGCAAATTATGCG
>JACRDM010000047.1 GCA_016218565.1 Elusimicrobiota bacterium
CGTCATCAGCTATGACCAAGAGCCGGTCACCTTCTTCACTAGCTACCTGGGCGCAATACTCAATAGTTTTTTCCGGCACGGCAAAGGGGATAAGATAACGAAGTTTCTGACTGATCGGGAACATGGTCAGCGACTTGCCTTGTTCTTCAGAGATATAATAACCAAACAGGTCCTCTTCAGTCAATCCGGCAGATTTGAAATGATAATCATCCACGACGACATATTCAACTTTGGCTTCCTGCAGCGTCTTTACCAGGTGCGGTTCCCAAATCCGTTCGGCCAGCCACATGCCGCGCGGCTGGTATCCGGTGGTTTCACGGATATACGTAGTCAGCTTTTCAATTTGGGCTTTTTTGTCGTCATCCGGCAGAATAGCCAGTATTGGCTCATAAAATCCGCCAGTCATTATCTCTATCTGCCGGCGGGATACCAGCTGACGTATCTGCGCAATGAATTCAGGATGCTTATCCTGTATGAATTTAAAAAGCGCTCCACTATAATGGAAACTCATCTTTATATTTGGATGTCGCCGCAAGACCGTCAGAAACGGCAAATAGGCTTTTTGGTAGGCTTCTTCGAAAATATGGTCAAAGTTGCCTACCGGCTGATGGTTATGCACGCCGAATATGAGGTTAACTTTTTTCACCCGGTTAGACCTCCTCAAAATAGGCCCAAAATTAAAAGCAAGCAGGAAGTTAGGCACAGAGTAAAAGATTAGAAATTTTGTTTCGCTTTGTGCCTGTTTTTGCTTTAAAACTTTGTGCCTTTGCCTGTCCCCCTGTATTGATTTCGTTAGAAATCAAGGGGGCGGCCTTGTTTCTCCCTCTCGGCCTCGTATTTTAACTTTCTCCCATCGTGATCATCCGTACTGAATCCATAATATTGATACATTCATCCGTTGGGACGATCCTTCCTTCCAGCGCAATTCCTTTGCGCTCCAACTGGTAAAGCGCTTCAATATCTTCCATATCCACGCATACTGTTTTTAATATCTGCTTTTTGCCTTCACAATAATGAATACCGCCGACATTAATGCTCTGGAGCGGGACTTTTTTCTCTACTAAAGACAAGGCATCCTGAGGAGAGTTCAGCAAAATTATGACCCGGTCGTCTTCTGGTATACCTTGTTTCAGCACAGTAGCTGCTTCTTCTAGGCTCAGGATCGATAATTTCAGATGATTGGGCACGGCCATGGATAAAAGCACTCGCTGCATCTGGTCCCGGGCCACTTTGTCGTTCACCACCATAATATGGTTAGCCTTGATGGCTTTGACCCACCCTGCCACTACCTGCCCATGGATCAAACGGTCATCAATCCTTACCAGCACTACTCCCACGATTTACTCCTTATAAAATCCAGTATGCACCAGAGGCAGTCACCGCGAGGAACAGTGGCCAGTAAAGGCAAGGAGCAGTAAAAGCTAATCTTTCAACTGCCTTCAGTTTTGATTGCTCTTCTTTGTTACTGTCATTCGTTCTTACTGTCTTACGATTCAATCTTCATCAGCTTCTGCAAAAACATTTCCTTAGCATTAATTATAGTCTTTTGACCGGTCTGCTTAATTTTTTGCACCAGTTCAGGCATTGGCAGCACTTCCCGTGAAGAAAAAAACTCCAGGATCATGGGTAAATTTACTCCGGTCAGCAGTTCTATTTTGCGGTTTAAAGTCAACGGCAAACTGGTATTTGTAGGCGTACCGCCAAACATGTCCGTAAAAATAATTATCCCCTCATTCTCGTTTAATTTTGGGAGTGTTTCTTCGATCCTGGTTTTCAGCTCACTAGGGCCTTCCCCGGGAGTCAAGGTGATGGTCTCGATATCTTTTTGTTCACCGACTATACTTCTGGCTACAGTCACCAGTTCCCGCCCTAAGTCTCCATGGGTAATTATTATTGCCCCGATCATAAAATACCTCTTTCTTCAAGCTTTACAGCTTTACCGCTCTATAGCTGCTTTTATTTGTTTACATCCCGGTGTTTCACCTTAACATCATAGTTCCTGCCAGTCAGGTATTTTTCAAGCTCATTAATCACCACTACTGAACGATGTTTCCCGCCAGTACAACCAATCGCGATAGTAAGGTAGGCTTTACCTTCCTTGATGTAATGAGGCACCAAATATTTTAGCAAATTGAAAAATTTTTTTAAAAATTTCTGGGCCAGCGGACTGTTCAGGACAAAATCCTTTATTTTGGAATCATTGCCGGTATACGGTTTCAGCTCATCTAGATAATGCGGATTGGGCAGGAAACGCACATCTAACACCAGGTCTGCATCCAGTGGCATCCCGTACTTATACCCGAACGAAATCAGGTTGACTCGTAGGGTCCGGGCCTTATCGGATAGCAGTAAAAAAGACTCGGCCAAAGTATCCCGCAGCTCTTTAGCGCTTAAATTAGTGGTATCAATGATCTGGTCGGCCTTAGCTTTAATTTCCGTCAATAAGTCCCGCTCCCGGTTAATGCCTTCAAGGATGCTGTGTTCCTGGCCATCTATATCCAGAGGATGGCGCCGGCGCGTCTCACTGAACCGGTGCAATAAAGCTTCGGTGGAAGCTTCCAGGAACAACATCTCATATTTGATCTGCAGCCCGGCAAGCTCTTTAAGAGTATTGAACAGGTTATCCAGGAATCCTCTTTCGCGGACATCTATCCCCAAAGCTACCTGGCTGATTTTACCTTCAGACTGGGCTACCACTTCTGCAAATTTTGGCAGCAGGATGATCGGCAGATTGTCTACGCAAAAAAACCCCAGATCCTCAAAAACATTAATAGCAGAGCTCTTGCCTGCCCCGCTCATACCGGTTATGATAATAAGGCGACTGATGCTGGTGGGAGACACGGCTACTGCTCCTGCTGCGTTTTTTCCTTTAATTTTTTATCAAATTCATGAGCGCTGAAATAACCTGTTTTTTTCAAGCGCCAGTTCATAGCCGCAACCTCGACAATAGCGGCAATATTGCGGCCGGGCCGGATAGGGATAACTAATTTAGGCACTTCCACCCCTAATATTTCATACGTAATTTCATCCAGCCCCAGACGGTCATATTCCCGTTTAGAATCCCATTCTTCCATTTGGATAATCAGATCTATTTCAGTATCGTTGCGAATGGCTCCCGCGCCAAATAAATTCCTGATATCAATGATCCCTAAACCGCGTATCTCCATATGATACTTAATTAATTCCATACCTTTGCCTATTAGAAGCGTAGAGGATTTTCTCCGGATGTCCACCACGTCATCAGCGACCAAGCGATGTCCCCTTTTGACTAATTCCAGAGCACATTCACTTTTACCTATCCCGCTTTCCCCCAGGATCAGAGTCCCTACGCCATATACATCTATCAAGACGCCATGCACGCTGGTGGTTGGCGCAAACTTTTCTTCCAGATAGGTGGTGACTTCATTGATAAAAGTGATCGTATTCAAGGGAGTACGCAGCACCGCTACTTCCCTTTCATCAGCTAATTTTATTAGTTCCTGTGGCGGTTCCAGGCTACGCGTAATGACAAAGCAAACTAAGTCATAAGAAAATAACCGTTCCAGGATTTCCTGAAGACGTTTTTGATCCAATTCCGCCAAATAGGACAATTCGGTCATGCCCATGACCTGGATCCGTTCAAAAGCAAAATACTTAAAGTAGCCAGCTAAGGCCAAGCCTGGCCGGTTTACGTCAAATACCGTGATCTTCTTGTCCAGGGCTGCCGCGCCGGCTAGTAACTTCAGCTTCATCTGAGATTGTTTTTCCTTGAGGAACTCTTTTACGGTCACTCCGGACATGGGAACCTCATCTAGCGGGTAGCGAATAGCGAGTAGCGGATAGAAATACTAAATCAATTAGTTTATACGCTTAACGCTTTACGCTACTTCTAGTATTCATCTTCTTCTTTGATGATCTTGATCGCTTCTTCAGCATTTGTGGCCTCGCGCAAAGATTGGCGAAAATGTTTATCCTTCAGGATACGGGAGATCTTAGCCAGGGCCTTTAAATGCGCCCCGGTTGATTCCACCGGCGCCAGCAATAAAAATACCAAGTAGACCGGCTCACCGTCCAGGCTTTCAAACTCGATCCCTTGTTTGGATGAGCCAAAAGCAATAACAACATTATCCACTTCGTCGGTTTTGCCATGGGGGATACCCACTCCCTGTCCGATGCCTGTTGAACCTAATTCTTCCCGGTCCAGCAGGATCTTTACCACTTTTTCTTTATTGCTGATCTTCCTGCTCTTCACCAGAGCATTTACCATTTCTTCCAAGACATCTTCCTTTTCCTTACCCTGAAGATTCACAACTACCGCGTCTTTGACGATGAAATCCATTAATTTCATCAGTTCCTCCTAGTATAATATTCATTATACCTGATTATCCCCTGTTGATCCCGATTTATCGGGATTAAAACTGCGAGGACAGGCACAGATTATCAGGCCTAGATTAGGGTACGCTGAAAAACGTAACGTCCCTTGAGTGCACAGATTAAAACCTGATTACACAGATTAAACACAGCAGAGAAAATCGGGGTAATCATTTGAAAATCTGTGTAATCAAAACATCCTGAAGTTTATTAGAATGTCTTACAAAATTGGTTCCAATAACCCGAAAGTCCCGTCGCTCCGTTTATAAACAATGTTCACTTTATTAGTTTCCAGGTTCACAAAAGCCCAGAAGTCATTATCAGTCAGTTCCATTCTCTTGATAGCTTCCTTAGCATTTATCGGGGTGGTGTCAAACTCCTTTTTAATCATATCGCGCGTCAGGTCATGGCCGGTTTTCTCCGCTCCGTTGCGTGAAATTATTTTTGCTTCGGTCCTGAGTAAATTATCACTGGTGCGATGATCGTGATGTTTGTTAGTCCGGATCTTTTCTTTAAATTTTTTCATTTGGCGGTCCACGTTGTCAACCATCAGGTCAATGGCGGCATAAAGGTCCTGCGCCTCTTCTTTGGCATTGATTCTAGCGCCTCCGGCATTAACCGTAGCTTCAGCGCTGGAATAATATTTCTCTACAGTCAGGATCACATGAGCCGCGATCACATTATCAAAATACTTCTGCGCCTTGCTGATTTTATCCGTCGCATATTCTTTTAACTGCGGGGTTAGCTTTGCATGTCTTACGGTAATACTTACCTGCATGTAAAATACTCCTCTCCTTTATGTTAGTATGATCTTAACACACAATTACCATATTACAAAGTGAATTTTTCGCCGAGATAGATTTGGCGGGCTTTTTCATTATTTACCAGCTCCTCAGCCGATCCCTGCAACAGGATTTTTCCTTCATACATGATATAGGCCCGGTCGATGATCTCTAATGTCTCCCGGACATTATGGTCGGTGATCAGCACCCCCAGTCCTTTCTGGCGCAGCTTGGAAATTATCTGCTGAATATCGATCACCGCGAGCGGATCAATACCGAGAAACGGTTCGTCCAGCAGGATAAACTTAGGATTAGTTACCAGGGCCCGGCTTATTTCCACCCGGCGTTTTTCACCCCCGCTCAACAGGTAGGCTTTAGCCCTGGACAGGTCGGCAATATCAAACTCCTCTAAGAGCGACTCTATTTTAGCCTGGCGTTCCTGGTTACTCAGCGGCAGCGTTTCCAGAATGGCCAGCAGATTTTCTGTTACCGTTAGATGGCGAAAAATGGATGGTTCCTGTGAAAGATAGCCGATGCCCAGACGAGCCCGTTTATACATCGGCAAGTCAGTAATATCATGGTCATCAAGTTTTATTTGCCCGTGGTGGGGGGAGAGCAGGCCCACCATCATATAAAAAGTGGTGGTTTTTCCCGCCCCATTAGGCCCCAGCAAGCCAACTATTTCGCCTTCATTGATATTGACACTGACCTTGTTAACCACCGGCCTTTTGGCATAGTATTTAACCAATTCCTGGGTATATAATTTGCTCATAAGTTAGACTCCACTTCGTTCCGTTAACTGATTACGCAGATTACTTAATCGAGATATCCTAATTTTTATGGGATGTCTTTTTTTTAGGGATGATCTTAGCCTGGACATTTTCTTCAATGATCGCCTGTTCAGTTTCCGTAAAAACAGTAATGGTTTTCCCGGTATACTCGCTGATATTGTCCGGATTTTGCTGCCAGACCCAGGGATTTCCGGTCAGAACTAGCTTCTTTTCCTGATAAAAATAGTCAGCCATATCACTCTTGGATTTCGCCTCTGGCTGGACAATAACAACATTGCCTGTCACCCTGGCTCTTTTCTCAGCATTGAATATTTCAATAACATCGCCAGTGATCACCGTATCATTTTTCGGATTAGCCGTATCTTTACGGACGAGCTTCGGATCTTTCTCTACTATCCCGTATTCTTTCTTGCGATCATACGTCATTTTACCGCCATAGATATCTGTTATTTCCTGGTCCTTTTGCTCCTGGTAATGCACGTTGCCTTCTGCCTCCAGCCGGTCAGCGGCTAGATAATGCCAGACTTTGTCGGCAGATAATACTCCCTGCTCCTGGGACACCTTGACCTGACCGCTAAAAAAAACCACTTTGCCTTTTTCCAGGGTCTCCATCTGCTGGCTGGACACATCTATGGGTTTGTTTTCAGCCGCTGATAAGCCGGCAGAATTAATTAAAATTATTATCACTATCTCAATTATTCCTAATGTTTTACTCTGTGCCTCTGTGCCTAACATTGAACTTCCCGCTTTCTTTTAACTTGGTGCCTTGTTTTCAATTTTGGGGAATTACCTGCGCTTTGACGTCCCTCTTAATGATCGACCGGGACAGGTCTGGTTCAGCTTCCAAACCATAGCCAGTGACCATACCGCCAGGCCTGGTTTCTTTGACAAATGAATCAGTGACAATTTTCTTTCTGGTATTGTCCCAATTAAGTTTATCAGTTTCCACTTTTACCTGTTCAGAGTCACTAGTGAAGACCACCTTTCCCACCGCTTCCATATCTCCGGTTTCCGTATTAATATCGCCCTTTTCCGCAATCAACACCGAAGTTAATTTCTCTTCTTTGTAAAATTTCAATTTAAGCTTTTCCAGCTTGGTCCGTTTTTCTGCTTCCTGCAACAAGGCCCTGGCGGCTTCCAATTCCCATTGTTTTTTGCCGGCTTGCGTTTCCACCATAGAAAACTTTCCCAGGAACTGTTCACTGTTAACCGGTGGCAAATCATTGCCAATAGCTTTGCTTTTACCCTTGCACCCCGCCATTATAAGAAGAGCTATCCCTACCAATAATATTATTTTCTTATTCATATTTATCAGCTTTTGCTGTACGCTAGACGCTGTCTTTACTCTCCTTCTTCATAATACCGGGTACATACTTTTACCCAGTTACCCTGGGTTTTGATTATTAATTCAATTACCTCGCGGAATACGCCTTGGCCGCCTTCAGCCTTAGTCACGAGATCCACTTCTTTTTTTACTTCCTGAGGGCAATCTGCCGGGCAGATGGCCAGTCCGGCCTGGCGTAATATCGGAATATCGATCAAATCATCTCCCAGAAAAGCAATTTCTTCATCTTTTAACCGGTACTTGGCTTTCAAATCAGCATAGGCCTCTTTTTTCTTCGTAGCTTTCTGATAAATTGAATCTATCTGGCATTCTGCCGCGCAACGGGCCACTTCCTTTGATTCACGGCCAGTGATCCAGCATAGTTTCAAATTAGCAGTACGGTGCGCCAGGGCAAAACCCAGGCGATCCTTGACATTCCAGATCTTTATCTCTTCATGGCCATTGACAAAGATGATCTCCCCGCCGGTAAGCACCCCGTCCACATCCATGGCGATCATTTTTATTTTTTTAATCTTGTCTTCCAGTGACTTGCGCAAATTCAGTCCTTAATTTCAAATTCAAATATTAAACCTTAAAATCACCTATCAAAATTTTAAAATTTTATTTTACCTGGTCATTTCGATTTTTGATTTTTTATTTTCGCATTTTTTACCCCAGTCCTTTGGCCAGTAAATCCCTCTCGTCAATTAGGCCTAGAGGATAATTTTTTTCATCCACTACCGGGATATTATCAAAATTACGTTCCTGCATGATCCTGGCTGCTTCGGTAGCCATACGGTCACTGGTAATAGTGAATGGTTGACGGGTCATTATTTTACTGATCGGCTCAAACAAGATATCTTCGCCTTGCTGCAAATGCCGGCGCAGATCACCGTCTGTAAAAAACCCAACCAATTTTCCTTTTAGATCTATTACGTTTACCGCGCCCAGCCGCGAGGCAGTCATCACCAGCAAGGCTTCCTTGACTGTCTTGCGTTCGTTGATCACTGGATTATTCTTGCCGGTGCGCATAATATCCCCGACTTTCAGCAATAATTTCCGGCCTAATATTCCACCCGGGTGCAAAGCGGCAAAATCCCTCTTCTGGAACCCTTTTTTAAGCAGCAGGCTGATGGCTAAGGCGTCGCCTAAAGCCATGGTGGCTGTAGTGGAAGCTGTCGGCGCCAGATTATAAGGGCAGGCTTCTTTATTTACTTTGACATTGAGCGCAATATCGCTTGACCGGGACATAGTTGAATGGCTAGCCCCGGTAATAGTCACTAATTTCAATCCCATTCCTTTTATCACCGGCAGTAAGTTAAGCAGCTCTTCATTTTCTCCGCTATAGGATATGGCTAAAATAATATCGCCTTTCATGACCATACCCACGTCCCCGTGCGCGCCTTCAGTCGGGTGCAGGAAAAACGATGGCGTTCCGGTCGAAGCCAGGGTGGCGGATATTTTACGGCCTACCAGCCCGCTCTTACCGATACCAGTTACGATCACCCTGCCCCGGCAGGCACTGATAATTTCCACTGCCTGCTCGAAATTCTTATCCAGCTTAGGGATAATATCTTTGATAGCTTTATATTCTATTTCCAATACTTGTTTGGCTTGTTTAAGGATCATTCCGGCACCACCTTTTTTTAAATACAGTCGCTGGTCTCTAGTCGCTAGTTTTCTTAATTATTGCATTTATGGCGATAATTTCCCGCAAAAGCTTTTTCACTGCCGGCCAGGGCAGCATATTAGCGCCGTCAGACAAGGCGTGCGCCGGCTGACGATGCACCTCCAAAAACAATCCGTCAATACCGACCGCGGTTGCGGCTCTGGCCAGCGCCGGCACATATTCGCTCTGCCCGCCGGTATGGTCACCTTTGCCCCCAGGCAACTGTACGCTGTGAGTCGCGTCAAACACTACCGGATATCCGGTTTCTTTCATGATCACCAGGGAACGCATATCCGTCACCAGGTTATTATATCCGAAGGTGGTGCCTCGTTCAGTGAGAATAATATTATGGTTACCGGTAGCTTCTACTTTTTTAATGATGTTTTCCACATCCCAGGGAGCCAGAAACTGCCCTTTTTTGATATTTATGACCTGGCCGGTACGGGCCGCCGCCAATATTAAATCAGTCTGCCGGCATAAAAAGGCCGGGATTTGCAGCACCTCTGCTACTTTAGCCGCGGCTGCTACTTCATCTACTTGATGGACATCTACCAGTATCGGCACGCCGAATTTATCTTTCACTTTCTTCAGGATAGCCAATCCTTTTCTAAATCCAGGGCCCCGATAAGCCTGCAGCGAGGTGCGATTAGCTTTATCATAGGACGACTTAAAAACAAAAGGCACTCCCAGCGACAGAGTCATTTCCTGCAGATAACTAGCCGCCGCCAGAGTCTGTTTTTCAGACTCAATGACACAAGGACCGGCTATTAATACCAAGGGCTGGCCTTTGCCTATTTTTATATTACCAATATTTATGGTTCTTTTTTTAGCTGCTGCGCGTTTCAAACTTTACTCTCCTGGTATAATTTCATTATACCTGATTACACCGATTTTCTTTTCTGTGTTTAATCTGTGTAATCCGGTTTTTTAATCTGGGTAATCAAGACATCCGCCTTTGGGGAGGTCTTATAAGCTACGGCATGCTTGATAAATTCCCTGAAAAGAGGATGCGGGTGAGTCGGACGGGATTTGAATTCCGGATGATATTGCACTCCGATAAACCAGGGCTGGCCATCGATCTCGATCACTTCAGCGAGATTACCAGATTCATATTCTCCACTGAACACCATCCCATTTTCTTCCAATTTCTTCTTATACTGGTTATTAAATTCATACCGGTGGCGGTGTCTTTCTTCAATAGCATCCTTACCGTATGCGGCATGAGCCCTGGTTTCTTTTTCTAGATGGCAGGGATAAGCGCCCAGCCGCATCGTGCCGCCCAATTTTTCCTTAACTATTTTCCGCTGTTCTTCCAGCAGGCTAATGACCGGATACCTGGTCTGGGGATTAAATTCAGTTGAATTCGCCTCGGCCATGGTGCAGACATTACGGGCAAATTCTATCACCGCGCACTGCATCCCCAGGCAGATGCCAAAAAAGGGCATTTTATGTTCCCGGGCATACTGGATAGCCTTTACCTTGCCTTCAATGCCCCGGCCCCCAAAGCCGCCTGGTACGAGCAAGCCGTCCACATCATGCAGGAACTTATTTATATCAGTTTCTGCTTTTTCCACATCGACTGATTTTATTTTTACCTGCACGGCATTAGCCAGGCCGCCATGATTCAAGGATTCCCGTATACTCTTATAAGCGTCTTTCAAAGTAGTATATTTCCCAGCCAGAGCAATAGTGATCACTTTCTTGGCTGTTTTCTCTGCCTTGACAATAGCTTTCCATTCACTAAGATCAGGTTTCCTGGCTTTAATCTTTAATAACTCAACAATAATATCATCTAATCCCTGCTTCTGGAACATCAGCGGTACTTCGTAAATACAGGCTACATCACGGGCCTGGATCACTGACTGTTCATCTACATTGCAAAACAGAGAGATTTTGGCAAGGCAATCCTTGGGCAGTGGTTTCTCAGTACGACAGATGATCACATCCGGAGTAATACCGATCTCCCGTAGTTTTCCTACGCTATGCTGGGTTGGTTTAGTCTTGAGCTCTTCGCTGGACCTCATAAAAGGCACCAGGGTTACATGCACGTACAACACATTATTGCGCCCTACATCTTTGCGGAATTGGCGTATCGCTTCCAGGAACGGCAGACTTTCTATATCGCCTACCGTACCGCCGATTTCGGCGATGACCACATCATTTTTATCCTTTACTTTCTTAATATGTTCTTTGATCTCATTGGTGATATGGGGAATCACCTGCACTGTAGCGCCCAAATAATCGCCGCGGCGTTCCTTAGTGATCACACTATTATATATTTTCCCGGTGGTTACGTTATGATACCGGGTCAGACGAACATCGAGGAACCTTTCATAATGGCCCAAATCCAGATCAGTTTCGGCGCCATCATCAGTTACATAGACCTCTCCGTGCTGATACGGATTCATGGTCCCAGGATCAACATTGAGATAGGGATCGAATTTCTGCATGGTCACTTTCAAGCCACGCATTTTCAATAAGCAACCGATACTGGCCGCGGTAATACCTTTGCCCAGTGATGATACTACTCCGCCGGTGACAAAAATGTACTTGGTCATCTCATCCTCCGAATAATGGCACACACTTTTTTCAGGTCTTTAGCTGTATCAACACCCAGCGAATCATATCCGGTAATAACGGCCCTGATCTGGTAGCCGTTTTCCAGGGCGCGCAACTGCTCCAGGCTCTCTGCTTTTTCCAGCACCGTCTGCGGCAGAGCGGCAAATTTCATTAAAAATTCCCGGCGGAATCCGTACAAACCCAAATGCTTATAAAAAACCAATTCTTTTACCTGGTTACGCTGGTATGGTAACGGCGAACGGGAAAAATAAAGAACATTATGTTGCTTATCCAGGACCGCTTTCACCACATTGGAATCATTGATATCATTTTTATGTTTCAAGGGAACCACTGCGGTACCCATCATTACGGCTCTATCCCGGAACAACAAAGCCACCTGGTCGATCGTCCTGGGATCAATGAGTGGTTCATCTCCCTGAATATTCAGGAAAACATCAGCTTTTATTTTCTTGGCTATCTCCGCCACCCGGTCTGTGCCACTGGAACAACGCGGGCTGGTGAACATCACCTTGGCCCCGACTTTCCGGCAGGCAACGGCTATTTTCTCATAGTCACAGGCAATGATCACCTCATCCAAACGCCGCGCTTTCCTGGCCTGTTCATACACCCGCTGGACCAGATATTTCCCTTGAATCAATTGTAACAGCTTCTCCGGTAAACGGGTTGATTTAAGACGGGCCGGTATTACTCCGATTATCTTCAATTGTTAGTTCTCCTTAAATAGGCGCAATAAATATCAGGCACAGAGGCACAAAGTTTTGAAGCAAAAGCAGGCACAAAGCGAACCATTTATTATTTTTTTACTCTGTGCCTTTGTGCCTCGCTTCTGCCTTTGTGCCTATATTTTTAAACCTGCTTTATCCTGGATTAGGTTTTCTTTCAATTCTTCCGGTGAACAGGTAGCGGTACCGACTTTTGCGACTACTATTCCAGCCGCCTGATTGGCAATATAGGCTGCTTGTTTAAGATCTGCTCCTGCCGCCAGGGCCATAGTCAAGGTAGAAATTACCGTATCCCCGGCTCCGGTTACATCAAACACTTCCCTGGCCATAGTCGGAATATGGAGCGGTTTTTTCCCCTGTTTAAACAAAGTCATACCCTTCTCTCCCTGGGTGATCAAAAGTGAATGGCACTTTAGCTTCCGGATGATTTTCTCGCCGAGCATTTCAGTTTCAACCTGATCCCGGGGTAGTGGATAATGGATCCCCTGCGCCGCTTCCAGATGGTTCGGAGTTATGCATGTCACTCCCTTATATTTTAAAAAATGCTCAACTTTCGGATCTACCGTGATTACTTTGTCATACCGATGTGCCAGCTTTATCGCTTCTTTCAGTAGCGGCACATTGATCATACCTTTACCGTAATCAGAAATTATAATAGCGTCAACCTGGGGGACTGTATCTTTAAGATATTTTAGTATCTGTGAAATGATCTTTTTATCTTTGCTTTCCCGGTCTTCCCGATCGATCCGTACCACCTGCTGGATATTGGCAATGATTCTGGTTTTTTGGATTGTCGGTATCCCAGCAGCGACAAAAACTCCGCTGATATCCACGCCCCGTTCGCCGATGAGTTCCGTGATCTGGCTGCCGACCGGGTCATTACCTGTGACCCCGCATAAAAACACCTGTCCTTTTAAAGCCGCAATGTTATGGGCCACATTACCACTGCCCCCGGGGATAAAACTTTCCTGGCTCACTTCCACTACAGGAACCGGAGCTTCCGGTGAAAGGCGCGATACCTTTCCCCAGACGAAATGGTCAACGATGATATCCCCGATCACCAATATTTTAGTTTTAGGGAAACGGTCGATAATTTTCAGAATGCTCTTTACCTCATACTTAGACATAGATGACTCCACGGATAACCATTTTATAGATAAGCGTTGTTTACCAGGTACTGCGCATAATCTTTTACCCTGTCTTCAAGTGACTGGAAACGATATTTCTTTTGTTTTTGCAATTTGGCCATGTGGGCCTGGGTAAAATACTGATATTTACCCCGCAATTCTTCAGGCCTATCAATATATTCTATTTTTCCCTGTATTCCCAGAGCGCTGAACAGGGCCCGCGCCAGATCGTTCCAGCTGCGCGCCTCGCCTGTACCTAAATTAAAAATCCCTGTTTTCGCCGAATTGGCGAACAAATAGTACATCAGCTCCACCGCGTCTTTAATATAAATAAAATCCCTCTTTTGCTCGCCATCAGGCACATCATCCCGATAGGATTTAAAAAGCTTTATTACTCCTGTTTCTTTCACTTCCCGGAACCTTTTGCAGACCAGGCTCATCATCTCGCCTTTATGGTATTCATTAGGCCCAAATACATTAAAGAACTTGATCCCGGTCACTTTCTTCTCGAGATGGTTATGATATACCCACAGATCAAACAATTGTTTGGAATAACCATACATATTGAGCGGTTTTAGTTTAAATGTTGTAGCTGGGTCATCCTGGTAGCCATGTTCACCGCCCCCATAGGTAGCGGCGCTGGAAGCATATAAAAAATCAGCTTTGTGACGCAAGGCCCACAAAGCGATTTTTTTTGAATACTCATAATTATTGCTGATTAAATAATTCGCATCCTGTAAAGTCGTTAAACTACAGGCGCCCAGATGAACGACTTTTTTCGGTTTAGGCGCCTTATTTGACTCCACTAACGACAAAAATTTATCTTTAGGAATGTAATCAATAAAGCGTTTTCCCGCCAGGTTGCGCCATTTTTCAGTGCATACCAGATTATCCACTACGATGACGTCTTGGACACCCATCTGGTTCAGTTTCCAAAGGAAGCCGCTCCCGATGAATCCGGCTCCTCCTGTAAGTATGATCATCCTACCCTCTATTTAGTATAGTCTTAAAACTATATTTTAGCATATTTACGGCTATTTTGGTATCGATATCTTAATATCTTTGTATTCTTTCCGCCGCCGCGATAATAGAGCCAACCGCAATTTTACTCCGCAGCAGAACCGGAATTCTTTCCTGGTCATCGGTCAGATAAACGAACAAACGGCCCTGATGCATAAAAATACCTTCCTGTTTCAACAGGGGTTCCACCACGATCGTATTAAATTCCCCGGCTGGCACCGTGACCGTCTCACGGGTGATCACTCTTACCACCAACTCATAATTTTTCTTATTATTGCATATCTTGACCGTGAATTCCTTACCCGGCTCAAGGCTCTTCAGGCGCACTACATAAAGACTGGCCAATATATCAACGGTCCCTTTAGTGATATCAATGGCCCCGTCTGGATAGATGACTTTACCGTTTACCTGGTCAAAGGTCATCTGTTCCTGCTGATGGTATTTCCCCTCATTCACGTATTTATAAAAACTTAAACTGCTAAAATCTTCCTGGGAAACAATTGATTCTGATTTGTCTTTAACCGGATAGATGGAACCGATCAAACCTGAACTATGCGCGGCAGAATATATACGGTAGACATCTTTTCCGTTCCATACTTGTGGCTCTACGCTCAAAAACGCCCGGCCGGCTACGATAAATCCCCATTTCACCACATAATTTATTTTTTCACCCCGCGCAAAAGGAACCGCCAGATCTTCAGCTAGCAGGAGTGTTTTCGTTCCCGGCCAAAAGACCTTAACCAAACCAATAAAACAAATCAGTATTAATTTGATTTTATTTATTTTCACCCAGTTAGACCTCTATAAAAAAAATAGCACTCGCTTTATCTTGCAGAGAAATTTCATTGAAGTATTATCGCTCGGTAGTCTTTAGAGGTCTAACCGGGTTCATCATCCCAAAATATTATTGTAAGGAGTTCCGGTATTATATTGGAGCAAATATCTGCCTATGACATATAGCGCTATGAGCAATACGCCAATAACGGTGAAATGTTCTTTGTTATGTTTCACTTGTTGCCAGCTGAATTTACTATAAACATTGGATTCGTAGGGGGTGAATGCAGGGATGAATATGGGAACTTTTTCCTTATATTTCTGGAATTCCCCGCCAAATTTCCCTGCCAGGATGCTTTCTTCATGCCGGATAGTATTCAGAAAGACTAAAAAGAAGAAAACTAAATAAACCATAAACAGGGATAAGCGTGAGGTAGCAAAACAAAAACCAAACCCGATCAGGAAACTACCCAGATATAACGGATTACGGGTATAACTAAAGGGCCCGTTTACTGCCAGGGACTCATCTTTCTGCAAATACCCGTTGGCCCAGATCCTCAAACCCTCCCCTAATAAAGCTATTTCCAGGCCGATGATCAAATATAACAGAGCGCTCGTCGGAGGCACATATCTCGGTGCGGCGGCAAAGATGAGATAAGCTAGGCCAAATAACCAGCTTAGAAAAATCCTGTGCGTTCTGACCAAATCGCCAATTCTCTGCATTTTTATCCCTTCCTGTATTTTTGGATTATAGTTTTGATCAGGTCTTTGGTGGCGTGGTTTTTCCTGTCACCGGCTATAGCTACTCGTCCACCATATGACGCGACTATATTTCTTTCAGGTATGGTATCTGCCGTATAATCAGTTCCTTTGGCCTGGATATCAGGCTGCAAGGCCTGCAACACCCGGCCAACCTGCTTCCCGCCAAATAAAACCACATAATCAACAGCAGCTAATGAAGCTACTATTTCAGCCCGCGCTTTTTCTCTGACTATCGGCCGGCGCGAATCTTTTATGGCCTTCATTGATTGGTCATTATTGATCGCTACCACTAGGATATCACCCATATTTTTGCTGGCTTCTAAATAACAAATATGGCCTACATGCAGCAAATCAAAACACCCATTAGCCAATACTACGGTTTTATGCTGTAATTTTATTAATTTTACTATCTTTTTGAGCTGCTGTAAAGACTTTATTTTGTTTTTCGGTTTCATCAGGCCTTCCATAGTTTAAATAATTCAAAAAACGCTTTAAAAATAACGCTGAATTTAGCGCCAGACGGTTGTCCCGCCTGGCGAGGATAATGATGGACTCCTACCTCTACAAACCGGCAACCTTGGCGTTTTGCCTTGATCAGCATTTCCGCGCTGGCTACCGCCCCGTCTGAACTAATAGTGATACTATTCATCACTTCCCGCCGGAACATCTTGAAAGCGCAGTCAATATCCCTGACCCCCAGCCTGAACAGCAGGTTAACCGCGGTTTTATAAATAAACGTGTTTATTTTACGATAAAATTTATCCTGACGTTTTAGCCGGTATCCCAGCACGGCATCATACGTCTCGATCAAGGGTAAGAAGTTCTCAATTTCTTGCAGGTCAAACTGTCCGTCGGCATCAGTAAAACACACCACCCTATACCGGGCCGCGGCAAAACCTGAGCGTAAGGCCGCGCCATATCCCCTGTTGCTTTCATGGGTCACTACTCGCACCCGCTGGTCTGCCCGTGCCAGGGCAGAAACGATTTCCCGGGTTTTATCAGCGCTGCCGTCATTGACAATAATTACTTCAAAAATATCAGCCAGCTGAGTCAGAACCGCAATGGCTTTACTGACTAATGTTTTTATATTGGCTTCTTCGTTATAACAGGGAAAAAATACACTGATCTCTGGTTTCATCTACACCTCATTTTTTAAATATACCACCACCGACGAACGGTTCTTTTAACTGCGAACTGCTAACCGTCTTTATTGCACTATTATTCTATCCTCTTCCAATTTTACTTCGTTCACTATAGTATTAACCGGCCATTCCGGAGTTGGCGATAATTTAAACGCTTTTTCCACCAGGCCTTGATACAACCAGCGGGGAATTCTTAACCAGCCGATCTTAATTTTCAGGCCATGCGCAGAGAGCCTGTCTTTTCCTTTGACGATATTGGCTTTTACGCGCAGATGGGTATTTTTCCAGTCCCCTTCCAGGTTGATCACTCCCTGCCGAATGTTGATCAGCGGATTCTGAATACCCTTAACCTTGGCCTGCAATAACGCCTGCAGATCACGGGCAGTGACTGTAAAAGCGGGGTTGATTTCATCCATGTTATACACGATTAATTTCTGATCATCCCATAATAGCGGCAGGTTTAGATCCAGTCCTTTGATGATGATCATTACGTCACTCAGCCAGATATCGCTTATTTTCATTTTTTTTGCTGAAATGACTACTTTTTCAAAGTGGCCTTGCAAAACCTCAGTCATATTCTTACAATCGATCTGCAGATCAAATCCTGCGGCATCCTTGAAATATTCCCCCATACCTGCCGTTAATTTAGCACCCAGTACCCCGGCACCAAATTTTCGCGGAGCAAAAGCTTTTATATCAGGTTCCCTTTTATACACAAAAAGCCGGGAATTATTAGGTAATGAAAAACTCCCGGCAATTTTAAAATTACGATGGAATTCGCTCCTGGGGTAACCCAGTATCGCGTCCCTGGCATCAGGCATCTGACCCAGGCTAAAAGACGGGCCCAGATCTCCGCTTTTAGTGATGACAAAGTCGGCAAACTGGCCCAAATTCCGGCGGTACCCTTTAAAGAGTATCGGCAAGTGATGCGCATTTGCATAAAACTGCAGGCTTTCGCTATGCCAGTAACTATGATTAGCCACTACACTGACGGTAGTGTACGACCGTGAGGTTGGCTTGAACTGGATAATCAGGTCACATACCGCCTGCTGCTGCCAATCCTCCGGATGAGGCGGCTGGCCATAGTAATATCTGCTTTGGTCAAAAGCAGTTACAAAATATTGAGTAACCCCAAACATTACTGCCAGGGACACTAGGATATATTTAATATAATCCTTCTTGATATTCACCAGCCAGAAGCAGGAAATAATACTAACCGCGGCCAAAAACGGCAAGGTATATCTTTCGTCTTTATTCCTGATCAAGGTCAGGATGACATACGGCAGCAGCAGCCACCAAAATAACAGTTTGTTCTGCCGTTTCCAGGTAATCAGATAAATTAGCAAGCCGAGCAGAAATAAGACCAGAAAGATTGGTTGGACTTGCAGTAACAGGTTCTTACTGTAATAGAGCCAACTGGACAGCGTAAAGATCACCGGGTCCCCTTCATTGGCGCCGATACCGCAGAAACGGATGCTGTAACGGATAAACCTGATCAGATTATAACTATACCAAGGCAAAGCAATGACCAGAACTGCAGCTTTGGCTAAAATAATATTCAGCCTAACTTTTTTCTTTTCTACGGAGACGGTAAAGAAACGCCACCCAGTGTACAGTAACGGGCCGGCCAGGAAAAAGACATAGGTCCACTTAACCAGCACCCCGCTACCGCAAACCACGCCAAAGAGGATACTGGGCCATTTCTTGGTAAAATCCTCACTGCGCAGATATAGATACATGCCCAGAGTGACCATACTGGTCAGAGCCAGATCAATCACAAAAGTATTAGTCATATAAACGATGATTGTATAAACATAAACTAAAAGCGCCGAC
>JACRDM010000045.1 GCA_016218565.1 Elusimicrobiota bacterium
AGCCGCCGTGTATGCCATTTCGCGTCTTTATTCAAAAAATAGCGGGCGCTACTAAGCATGGCGCCAATACCCTCATCAAAATCCCCATAATCAACGCCAAATGATGAATTATCACCTCTGGCGATTCTCAAATTAACACTGATATCATCTTGATGGCTGTCAAACCCATCATCAGCTATAGGACCAGCTTCTGGGCCATAGATGGGATCAAAAGTTCCTTTTTTATATCCCCCTATAGGATCGTAATAATCCTTACCTATATCATTATTTTTTACCCGATTAACAGCCAAAGCAAAAGCCGTATCCTGGCCGATGACATTGGCATACCGTAACGTGGAATTATTTTTGTCAAATTCTCCAAATTTATTTCCACCGCTGGTCGTGTAGGCATGAGAAATTTCCACTTTATTCATCTTGGCCGGATTTTTAGAAATAACGTTTATAACTCCCAGGAGAGCGTTTGCGCCGTAGAGAGCCGAAGCGGGACCGGTTACAATTTCAACTCGATCAACCAGAGCTAATTTGAAGTTATGCAAACGCCCGGCTTCAAAATCATTTGTGTTATTTTGCACTACTCCATCCACGATCAACAACATTTCGCGCACCCCGCGGGTCCCACGGAGACGCCAATATTGGTTAACCCATCCTCCCTGGGTGTCTTCTATATCAAACCCTGGCACATCTTTCAATACATCGGCGACTGTCGTATAGCCCCGTTGGTTAATTTGTTCTTCAGTAATAACATACATAATACTCGGGGATTCAAAAAGTTTTTCTTCTGTTTTCGTTGAAGATACAACATTCGTATTCAACAAATCCACACACCCTAACAAAATCGCCTCTAATTCATCCCCGTGAAAACTTTCCGCCGCCATTGCCGAAACAGTCACCACAGTCAAGTACACGCTTATAGCAATTGCCAAACTCCATCTAAACCATTTCTCCATGTTTGTCTCCTTTCATTGTTTTTTGCTTTCTCGAGATAATTTCAGCACTGACATATAATTTTTAAGCAAGAAAATAACTTCTTTTCTCAAATGGGTTTTCATCCAGGCTTTTTCTTTTTCGCTTAAAAGTTCGCCGAGTCCCTGTAGAATTTGATTGTCTTTAACCTTTTCAATGACAGGAACGCAATCGACCAGATGTTCTTTAACAGTCTTATTTGTCCTTATTTTAATAACCTCAGCGTTGATGTCCCAATTGTTTTTACCAAAATACCAAAGGTCATAGATATCGCGCATGGCCGTTTCACTGCGGACCGTTAAAGCCGCTAGTTTGCTTGAAAACAGGTAATCTTTTTTAGCCACCAGCATGGAAATGCCGAGATATTCTTTAAGTTCATAGTGATCCTTAATATTCGGCATGAGCATTCTGGTGTTTATTTCGAGTTTGATGTTATGGTCGGCGTCGCCGTACGAAAGCATAAAGAAAATGGTGTTCCGTTTGATATATCTATCCTTAATTTCGCCATATTGTTTTAAAATGTCCCCAATCTTGTCAAACATTGATTTTTGCGTAAGTTCATCATTGGAAAATGAATCAAAATCCAAATCAATGGAAAAACGAGGCAAACCATGGAAAAAGTAAGCGCAGGTACCGCCTTTAAATCCCAGGAGTGAGGAAACGGAGACATTAGTATAAATGTCTTTTAAAATCTGCCCCATGATTAATTGATGTTTTTGTCTATTTAACATAAGTTTTCTGATATTTTCTTAATCGTTTAATTAGTTGCTGATTATCGTAAATTTTTACCAGCTCCAAGCACTCTTCCCAATTTATCGGATTCAGATTATCAAAGTAATATTTCGGGAACAGGTAGTTGGTGTCTAAAAACGCTCGTTCCGGCGTGGCAATGCTATAACTATTTTCATTCTTAATACCGGTCGGATTGTACAATAAGCTGTCTTTCAGCTTTCTGAAAGTTATTGTGTATTTGTCTATTTTCTTGGTCAACGGCCAATGACTGGCCACAAAGATGGTGTCGTAATGCTGGAAAATGATCCCTGCTTCTCGCAGGACGGTCTCAAAACTGACGTAAGAAGGAGTGTAAATGCTTGTAGCCAATTCTTTGGAATTATAGTTTTTATCCTTGGCAAAAACTCCCCGCGTCAAACGCGTCAAAGCGCCTTGTTTGACGTAATAGCCAATCTTAGACTTGAGGTTACTAGAATTGGTCTCTTCCCAAAGCAAAGCCAAGTCCTTGGTATTAAGGATGGTTTTGGGAGACTGATATAATTTAGCGATTAAATTGTCCATATTAATTACGTTTGATGGAAGTAATGTATTTTCTTACTTCCATTGTATATTATTAACAAAAGAATGTCACACTTATACCGAATAATATTTACTCTCCCCAATCCCTTTTAAATATCCCAAAACGGTCATATAATACTTCGTCCATTGGTCAGCCGAAAATGTAAACAATTTAGCCACTAAGCTAATACTTTGTATATCAAAGGACGGTTTTTTGGTTTAATTGCCTTGCTCTTCACCGCCTTAATAAATCTTTTCTTGAGTTCATCAATAGGTATCGCTTGATGATAATATAATGTAGCTAATGGCTCTCCTAAACGCAACGGATCTCCCAATTTTTTATGCAGGATAATACCAGCGCTGTGATCTATGCTATCTTCTTTTCTCTGCCGGCCCGCGCCCAATAAGGTGGCTACCAGCCCAATTTCCTTGGTATTCATACTAAATAGATACCCTTTCCAAGGGGAGTTAATTTCCACTTTGTGCTTAGCCACAGGGATTCTCGCTAGGTCGCCTCCCTGAGCTTTCACCAGCTGATAAAATTTGCTCAAAGCCTGTCCATTATGTATCAAGGTTTGCAGTCTTTGTTTAGCGGCACTGATATTATTTGTCTTTTTACCCAATACCATCATCTCGGCGCCCAACCGCAGCGTCAATTCTTCGAAATCTGCCGGGCCATTACCACGCAGTACTTCCAGGGCTTGCGCTATTTCCAGGCTATTGCCAATAGCTTTTCCTAATGGCTGGTTCATATCAGTAATGAGGGCTTTTATTTTTAAACCGTTCTTTTTGCCTATGATTATTAATGTTCTCGCTAGTTTTTTTGCTGCTGCAAAACTCGGTATAAAAGCACCGTTACCGCACTTCACATCCAGAACCAGGCCATCGATCCCGGCGGCAATTTTTTTACTCAGAATGCTGGCACAGATAAGGGATATATTTTCCACTGTTCCCGTGGCATCACGTAAAGCATATATTTTTTTATCCGCCGGCGCAAATTCCGTAGTTTGCCCGATCATGGCCAGGCCGATTTTTTTCACCTGGTTTAGCGCCCGGGTACTGGACAAATCAGTTCTAAAACCCGGAATACTCTCTAGCTTATCCAAGGTACCGCCGGTATGACCTAATCCGCGCCCGCTCATCATAAGCACGGGCAAACCGGCCGCGGCAACCAAGGGAGCCAAGGCCAGTGAAATGCCATCTCCCACACCTCCGGTAGAATGTTTGTCAATGACCATTCGTTTTAAATCTTTCAACGGCAGGACATTCCCGGAGCGAGCCATGGCCGCGGTCAAAGACACGGTCTCCTGAAAATCCAGCCCCTGGAAATACACGGCCATTAAAAATGAAGCCATCTGGTAATCAGGAATTAGGCCGGTTGTATAACCAGCTACCAGAAAGTTTATTTCGGCCGCAGATAATTTCCAGCCATCTCTCTTTTTAGTAATAATTTCCAGGGCCTTCATCACAAATTAGGCTCCATTTAGTTCCGCTAACTGTATAGAAAACTTTCAAATTCCTATACTAGATTTGCCTTAATACTGCTTTAATCAGTTTATTTAATTTAAAACTTACTTTTTGCGCGATTTCAAGAGTTGTGCTATGACTATGTTTTATATTCCCGATCCCGGCGGCCTGGTTAGTTACACAAGCCAGCCCAAGTATTTCCAACCCCAGGGAGTGGGCGACAATAGCTTCCGGTACCGTTGACATACCGATGATATCAGCTCCGCTCTTTTTAAACATCTTGATTTCCGCCGGAGTTTCATAAGTCGGGCCGGTCACCGCGGCATAAATACCTTCCTGCAGATTAATATTTAATTTCCTGGCTTCGGCTTTAGCTGATTTTCTTAATCCCAGCGAATAGACATCATTAAGGTTCAGGAAATTGATCCGCTCACCCTGCTCTGCCCGCATAGGATTCAGGCCCATGAAATTGATATGATCTTTAATCAGGACTAAATCGCCGGGCTGATACCTGATGTTAATAGCGCCGCTGGCATTGGTCAAGAAAAGTTTATTGATCCCCAGCGCCTTCATCACTTGAACCGGAAAGGTAATTTCTGCGCTGTTGTATCCTTCATAGTAATGCAGGCGGCCGCGCATGATCACTACATCCTTGCCTGCCAGTGTCCCTAAAACCAGGACCCCGTCATGCCCTTCCACCGTAGAAGAAACAAAATACGGGATCTCCATGAAAGGAATGACTACTTTATTCTCCACTTCTTCCGCCAGCACGCCCAATCCTGAGCCTAGAACAATGCCGACTTCCGGCTGGAACTTTTTTTTCAGTTGGATCATTTTAAGAGCTGGCTCAATCTTATTGCGCATCATGTGAGTTTCACCACTATATCTCCGATTATGTTGCCAGCTTCATCAGCCCGGTCAGCGGCATTGGACAAATGCCGGTAGATTTCCCGGACTTTCAGGATATAGATCGTATCCTTCTCTTTAAATAATTCTACCAGCGCTTCCTGGTAGGTGCGTTCCATTTCGTTTTCTAATTTCTTAGCTTTCTGGGCGTGTTCCAAAGCCAGGGAAGGCTTGCTCTGCAGGTAAAAAATAGCCCGGGATATTTCCTCTGCTTGCCGCCGCAGGATATTGACCATTTTCAATAATGATGGGTTAGGATCTACTTTAAATAGCGCCATTTCTCCCACCGTACTTTTGGCATAATCCACAACATCGTCAACAGTACGGGAAAGCGCAAAGATATCTTCCCGGTCAAAAGGAGTGATAAACGATTTATTCAATTCAGTGATCAGGATATGCCGCAAATCATCGGCGTCTTGTTCCAGGCGCTTAACCTTATCACCAGCTTCCTGGCCGGGCTTGGTGATAAACTCTTCCAGGGCAATGATGCCATCCAGGCTCTTATCAGCCTGGTCCAGTAACAGCTTGCTGAAATTCTGCTCTTTTGGAAAAAAGAATTCTTTTAAATCCATAATGCGCCCCTTGGTGTTATTGAAGATAGACTCAATAATTTCCAGATAATTATAGCTAACAGTCCCACGGCTGGGATAGTCACTAACCAGGCCATTAAAATATGGCGGGCTACCCGCCAACTAACCTGATTGAACCGTTTAGCTACCCCTGCTCCCACCAGGCTGGAACCTATTACCTGACTGGTAGAAAAAGTCCCCCCCCACAGAGCAGAAATCAGGATCACCATACTGGTGGTAAGTTGTGCCGTCACTGAATCCAGCGGCCTGATCTTCATGAGTCTCCGATTAAATGTTTTGGCTATGCGCCAGCCTCCGGCCAGGATCCCCAGGGTGATTAGAAAAACAGAAACTATTACTACCCACAGCGGGATGGCCAAATCCTGCTGGTAACCAAAAGCCCCCAAGATCAATACTATCACGGCCATGGTTTTTTGCGGTTCAGTTGCTCCATGTAAGGTACTGGCCAGAGCCACGGTCAAGAGCTGCAGCTTACTCAAACCAGTATTTATTTGCGGCGTCGCCCAACGTGAACAAAATAATTCGAGGTGCATCAATGAATAACTTAATAAAGCGCTGACCACCGGAGTGGCTAGTAAAATAATTATTATTTTTTCAAAGCTATCCTGGGCAATCCCATTCCAGCCATAAGCCACGATAATAGCCCCGGCCAACCCTCCAACCAGGGCATGCGCAGACGAAGTTGGGATACCTACCGCTATAGTTACTACTTTCCAGATAACTGCGGCGCTGAGCGCCGCCAAGATGATCGTTGGAGTAACCGTAAATATGCTCAGGCTGGTAATACTTTGGGCTATATTCATACCAATGTAATAAATAATAAGCAGTCCGCATAATTCAAAAAAACAAACCCAAAGAACGATCCGCAAAGGAGACAGGAAGGGAGCGGAAACCAGGGTGCCGATAATACTGCCACCGTCATTATAACCATTCAGAATATCGTACATAACCGCGAATATAATTGCGACCCAAAACAACCAACTCATGTATACTCCAAAATCTGTTGACTTTAGACTTAAGACTTCGGACTAAAATCTTAAAGCCTAATCTTAAGTCCTTCCCAACTTCGCGACTGGATCAACTTATTTCTTTCAAAAAGCTGGTCCCGTTGGCCAAAGGACCTATTTGACAGTACGCCGCAATAGTTTGCCCAACATCAGCGAATGTAGCTCTCACCCCAAGATCAATAGCGCTTTTCAATTTTTTCCCGTACACCAGCAAAGGCACATATTCCCGGGAATGGTCGGTACTGGCCGTAGTCGGATCACAACCATGGTCAGCGGTTATGATTAGCAAATCTTCATCAAGCATTTGCTGCATTATTTCAGCCAAGCCCTGATCAGCTTCACCCAAAGCCTGGGCATAGCCGCTGACATCATTGCGATGCCCATAGAGCATATCAAAATCAACTAAATTAACAAAGATCAGTCCGATTTTTCCAGAGGCGCTCTGCATCATTCTTATGGTGGCTTCCAGGCCAGCGGCATTATTTCGGGTATGCAGGCTTTCGGTTAAGCCTTGTCCGGCAAAGATATCTTCTATTTTCCCAATGCCTATAGTAAACAGGTTTTCTTGTTTCAGCCGGTCCAGCAAGGTTGGCTGCGGCGGCGGCAAAGAATAATCTTGGCGATTAGCCGTCCGGTGAAAATCAGCCGGGGTCCCGCCGCTAAAAGGACGGGCAATCACCCGTCCGACGGCATGCTCTCCGGTCAGTAATTCCCGCGCCTGCCGGCAAATCTTATATAATTTCTGCAAACCATACTTTTGCTCATGGCAGGCTATCTGAAAAACACTATCCGCGGAAGTATAGACAATAGGGGACCCTGTCCGTATATGTTCTGCGCCAAGTTGTTTAATGATTTCCGTGCCGCTGGCGGGAATATTGCCGATAATTTTAGCGCCGATAATTTCTTCAAAAGCGGTAATAATTTCTAGTGGGAAACCGTGAGGATATGCCGGAAAAGGTTTTTTCAGGATCAAGCCGGCTAATTCCCAGTGGCCAGTCGTGGTGTCTTTACCGGGCGAGGTTTCCGCCATTTTGCCATAACAACCGATAATAGTGTCTGGCGCGTTATGACCCAGATCTACCAATTTTCCTAAGCCTAATCTCTCCAAAACAGGCAGCCTAAGCCCGCCTAAAGATTTAGCCAGATTACCCAGGGTATTAGAACCCTGATCCTGGTAAAGGTTGGCGTCTGGCAGCTCGCCAATACCAACACTGTCCAAAATAACAAGAATAACCCGTTGGGCCATCTTTATCCTTTTCTGGCTAATACTTTTTTCACCGCAATTACAATGTCTGTGTCTTTCAGGTGGAAAAAGCGCATTAATTCTTCCGGCGAGCCTGAGGTCCCAAAGGTATCTTCCAGGCCTACCATCTCTACAGGAGCTGGATAATTCTTCACCACCACTTCACTGACCGCACTGCCCAGGCCACCATAGATCTCGTGTTCTTCAGCAGTGATTATCGCCCCGGTTTCCCTGGCCGCGGCAATAATTATTTTTTCATCCAGAGGTTTTAGGGTATGAATATTAATAACCCTGGCATTGATATTTTCCTTTTCCAGAAGGACCGCTGCCTGTAGGGATTCAAAAACCAGGCTGCCACAAGCAATAATAGTAATATCTTTCCCTTCTTTCATCAGCAATCCCTGCCCGGGAATAAAGGGAGTTTCCCGGGTGGTTAAAATGGGCAACGGTTCACGGCCTAATCTGATATAGACCGGACCTTTTATTTCAGCCGCGGCGAGCGTAGCCTTTTTAGCTTCCAAAAAATCACAAGGCACCAAGACGGTTAAGTTCGGCAGCACCCTGGTCAAGGCAAATTCTTCTAAAGCTTGATGACTGGCGCCATCAGGCCCGGTCAGGACCCCGCCGTGAGAACCACCTATCTTAACATTAAGATTACTATAACAGATGGTGGTACGCAGTTGTTCCCAGGCCCGGCCGCTGGCGAAGACTGAATACGTGCTGGCAAAAGGTATCTTGCCCATGAGGCTTAGCCCAGCCGCTACTCCCAATAAGTTCTGTTCCGCAACCCCGATATTAAAAAACCGCTCAGGAAATTTATTTTTAAAAAGTTCGCTAGAGGTGGATCGGCTTAAATCCGCATCAAGCGCTACAATGTTTTTGTTTACTGCGCCCATTTCTATTAAAGCCTCAGAATAGCCATATCTGGTTGCCTTCTTTTCCATTTTTCCTCCTGGTATAATATTCATTATACCTGATTACACAAGTATAGAAAACAGGCGTTGCTCCTCTAGCGAGTTGCCAGTTCGGAACTGCTTTACTCTAGTTCTTTTAAAGCTTTAGCGGTTAATTCTTTATTGGGAGCTTTCCCGTGCCAATCCTCCTGGTCTTCCATAAAACTTACCCCTTTGCCTTTCACTGTACGGGCAATAATCACTGTCGGTTTTTCTTTAGACCTGGCAGCCGCGGCATAAGCCGCTAATATTTGTTTCAGATCATGCCCTTCTATCTCTATAGCCTGCCAGCCAAAAGCCTTGAATTTATCCGCCAGCGGATAAATATTCATGACCTCTTTAACCCGGCCGTCAATTTGTAAATCATTATTATCCACGATGCAGCAAAGATTGTCCAGACGATAATGACTGGCGCTCATAGTAGCTTCCCAAATCTGCCCCTCTTGCAGTTCGCCATCTCCTACCAGGCAAAATACCCGGACGTCTTTCTGGTCAAGTTTTGCGCCAAGCGCCAGGCCCACCGCCACTGATAATCCCATGCCCAATGAACCGGTAGAGACCTCTACTCCGGATACATCCTGGCAGCTGGGATGCCCCTGTAAACAACTGCCAAGCTGGCGCAAGGTAAGAAGCTGGGCGAGCGGGAAATAACCTGACTCGGCCAGACACGCATACAATACCGGAGCACAATGCCCTTTGGACAGGACAAATCGATCTCGGCCTGGCCAGTGGGGTTCTTTTGGCCGGTGCCGCAGCGTATTAAAAAACAAACCAGTCATCAGATCTGTGGCTGAAAGTGAACCGCCGGGATGCCCGCTGCCAGCTTCTCCTAACATCTTTATTATATCCCGCCTGATTTTTTTTGCCTGGACCTTTAGCTGTGCAATATCCAAAACAACCCCCTGTATTCTTGCAATGCAGTTGATAAGTTTATAAGTATATAAGTTGATATGATTTCCGTTTATTACGTATTAACGTATCAACGGTGTTTTATTCTATCCCAAGATCTTTTTAACGCGCTCCAGCAGCTCTTGCGGAGGGAAGGGTTTAACAATATAATCCATTGCTCCCAACTCTAAGCTTTTAGCCACATCGCCTTCTTGTCCCAGGGCGCTTAGCATAATGATCGGTATTTGCCTGGTAGTTTCATTTTCCTTTAGCCGCCTGGTAGCTTCGTTACCATCAATCACCGGCATCATTATATCCATCAGGATCAAATACGGTTTTTCCTGCGCCGCTAACTTAATACCCTCTTCACCTTCATTGGCGCTGACTACTGCCAAAGAACTTTTTTCCAGCAAATACCGCACCATTTTCACTACACCTGGCTCATCATCAATGATCAATACCTTTTTGCTCATAATCTCACCCTCTCCCCCCCTGTCTTTTAAATCTGTGTAATCAAGACATCCTGAGGCTTTTAGGATGTCTGTCTCTTTTTCCACTTACTCTTTTGGCAAGCTAAATACAAACTTTGTCCCCTGACCGTTCCGTTTATCCCAACTGAAAACTTCTTGATCTATAACCGGGCTCTCTACCCAAATCTTTCCGCCGTGCATTTCCACCAACAACTTGGCAATCGCCAAGCCGAGCCCCGTACCAATGACATGTTCGGCCTTAGCCTTGGCTGACCGGTAAAAACGTTCAAACATATGAGGTAAATCCCGCGGTTCGATCCCCGCGCCGTTATCGTTGACTTCTATTTCAACGAAATTACCCGTGTCTTTAATCATGCTCACCTTGATATTGACCCTGGTAATTCCAGGAAACCTGGGTATATTTCTCAGTAGTTAACCGCCTAGCCAGGGCTCGCTCTGCCGCGGTCAGACCGCCCGGCACAAACGCGATGCGTAATTCCTCGGCAAAACTCGTCTGGAGAGCTTGATAAATCTCTGGCCGGCTAATCTTTTCACACAGCACTTCTTCCACGCCGGCAGCTTGCCGCCAAAAACCAGGATCTCCGGAGGTACGCAAGATCAATGATCCTTGCTGGAGAATAATCTCCCCGTAGCGGCGTTGCGCGCTGCCACAAACTTTTTTCCCGGCGACCAGTAGATCATATTTTGTCGGTTTATTAAAACATAAAAAAGAATTATCCCTGCCGTCAAATACTTTCTCGGCCAGAGTAACTGCTATATTAAGCCGCCAGAGGGCTTTTTGAACACAGGTAGCAATAACCCGATAATATTCCACTGTTTGGCGCTGTGGTCTCAGATCTTGCCGACTGAATATCACACTGAAGGTTATTTCCTGATCATGTAAGACGAATCCTCCGCCAGTGGGCCGGCGGACAAGAGCCAGATGCTGCTGGCGACAAAGAGCCGCCAGCGGGACACCGATGTGCTGAAAATAACCTAAGCTTACGGTTGGTTTCAGCCATGAATATAAGCGGAGGGTGGAAGGACTGGCTCCCATCCTGCGTTGGCGCAGAATAGCCTCATCACTAGCCATATTCCAGGAGCCCTCCTGTGGATTATCTATGATCAAACGCCATGTTTTGGTATTCGCGTAATTCGCTGGAATTAGAGTCATTTGCGCTATTTCTTCAAAAATGCAAAATCGAGCACCATGTTCAAATATTTATATTGTTTTGGCACACTCTCAAAGGAAAGATACTGCATGGGTATTTTTTCCTTATCAAACACGCTATGTATCGAACGGGCAAATTCTCCTTCGCTCAGGTTGTTAGCAGGCGGCGGTCCCATCCAGATGATTAAGTCAACCCCCTGACTGCGGCTCAAATCTATCAGTTCTCTAAAATTCAAACTGGCGCTGGGGTTATAGGTCTGGGCAAAGGTTTTATCCAGCTTGAATTTGATTTTATGCTTTTTGATAGTCTCTGCAAAATTCTTAATCATGGTCTCTACTTCTTTATCCTTACCAGCCGGGTAAATATATCCTGTCCGTAAGTTAGGCGCATCTTCTCCCCGCGGAGCAGCAGCAGGCGAAGGCGCCAGAAGAGGCCTTTCAGCGACAGGAACCACTTCCGGGGCAGGCGTTAATACAGATTCAGGTGGCAGTGGTTCTGTGGCGGATAGCTCAGGACCACTGGCCAGTATTTCCGGGGTGACAACCTGTTCAGACGGCTGTTCAGCTATAAATTCCGGCTTTGTCTCCCCTCCCCCTTCCTGAGTCGCAGCAGCGCTAGTCTCTGGTTCAAAAATGATCTCGGTTCTTTCTTCAATAATCTGGGTCAGGCTTTCCTCAAGCGGCGCCAATGTGTTTATTTCTAGGCTCGTCGTTTCTTCAGGCAACAGATCCTGCAACAGTTCTTCGGCCAGTGATTTGTTTATTTGTCTGTTGGTCAGAGAGGCATACGCTACGATACGAATTAAAAATCCTTCTAATTCACGGATATTCGATTTCAATTGCTCGGCAATGAAATACATGACTTCATCTTCAATCTGCACCTTAGCGCTTTCCGCCTTAGCTTTCAGGATCGCTACCCTGGTTTCTAAATTCGGCGACTGAATATCCGTGATCAAACCCCACTCAAAACGGGAACGCAGCCGCTCTTCCAGCACAGAAATTTTCTTAGGTGGTTTATCGCTGGCAATGACGATCTGCTTGTGGTCATCATAGAGCGCATTAAAAGTATGGTAAAACTCTTCCTGGGCTGCTTCAGCTTCAGATAAAAATTGCACATCGTCGATCAACAGGACATCTATCTGGCGGTACTTATTTCTGAATTCTATGATCTTGCCATACCGGATGGCATCAATTACCTCAGCCATAAAACGTTCAGCGGTAGTATACAATACTTTTGCTGTTGGGTCAGTATCCAATACAAAATGGCCGATGGCCTGCATTAAATGGGTCTTACCCAGCCCGACATCCCCGTACATGAATAGCGGATTATATACTTTACCCGGCATCTCGGCCACCGCCAAGGCCGCAGCCTTGGCAAAATGATTACTTTTACCAACGACAAAAGTGTCAAAGGTATAGCGCTGATTCAAACCTATCTCGGAAAAAAGAGCTAATTTCTGGTTTGCGGTGAGTACCGGCCTGGTAGCTGTTTCAGTTGTCGGCGGAGCCGCCAGCGGGACATCTTCCAAGGTCTCCCTTTCTGCACCAGTCCTTTCCTTTTCTTCCGCCGGAGGCAAATATTTGGCAAAATCAAAATGGTCCTGATTTTCTTTAAAATCTTTTACTATTTCAAATATTTTTTCTTTATCCTCTGCGGCCAGCTGGTAAATATAAAACGCCCAGTTAAAATTCTGCTCCCGCAAGGAAGTGGGCCGCCCACAGCTATAATTAAGCCTGGTCAGTACATTGGAGAGCTTGAGGCCATCATCCCTCTCGCCGCGCAGCGCTACTTTCCAACGGCTGGGATAATCTGTAGAAAAACTTTCGACCAGGTCCCATTTTGTAATCATTTTTACCTCGCCTTTTCTAATATCTAATTAAGCGAATGATAGCGAATATCGCGAATATTTTCATCCGTCTTATCCGCTCACTCTCTTTTCATATTTCAAAATAAGCTGACGGTTGGCTTGGGCTTCGTCTATCCGCCCGACTGGGCTGGTTTGTGGCGCTCTTTTCAATATTTCCGGCTTTTGTGCCGCTTCCTGCGCAATTTTCACCAGCGCGGCGGCAAAAGTATCCATGGTCTCTTTGGTTTCTGTTTCCGTCGGCTCGATCATCATGGCTTCATGGACAATAAGCGGGAAATAAATCGTCGGCGGATGAAAGCCGTAATCAATGATCCTTTTGGCAATATCCAGAGTATTGACCGCCCAATCCGGCTGGGGAGTCAGGACAAACTCATGCATGCACGTCCGGGAATAAGGCACGTGGTAGATCTTTTCCAGCCGCTGCCTTAAATAGTTGGCATTAAGAATAGCTTGTCGCCCTACTTTAGCTATACCTTCTGCCCCCAGCGCCAGAAAATAAGCATACGCCCGAACAGCAGTCAAGAAATTCCCGTAAAAAGAACGGATCTTCCCTATGGAATTTTTCGGTTGATAGTCTAGAGTAAATATTTCTCTATTTTTTCTTACGCGCGGCACCGGCAAAAACGGCGTAAGCTCTTTACTACACCCGACTGCCCCAGCTCCCGGCCCGCCGCCGCCATGCGGAGCGGAAAAGGTTTTGTGCAGATTAAAATGCATCACATCAAAACCCAATTCGGCCGGCTTTACCAGGCCCAGCAAAGCATTGAAATTAGCGCCGTCGCCATACAAAAGCGCTCCGTTTTCATGCACGAGCCGGCTCACGGCCAGGATGTTTCTTTCAAACAAGCCCAGGGTATTTGGATTAGTCAGCATCAAAGCGGCAACATTGGCGTTCAAATTCTTCTTTAACTCTGCCAGGTCTATATTGCCCTGGTTATCGCTCTGCACTTGCCTGACCTGATACCCGGCTAAAGCTGCCGTAGCTGGATTAGTGCCATGGGCAGTATCAGGAACAAGGATAATCGTACGCTTTTGTGCCGGCTGTTTATGCCGGTGATACGCTTTAATGAGCAGAATACCGGTACTCTCTCCGTGCGCTCCGGCCGCCGGCTGCAAAGTCAGGCCCTGAAAACCGCTTACTTCTTTTAAAAATATTTCTAATTCATAGAGCAGTTCCAGCGCTCCTTGTACGCTCTCTTCAGGAGCATAAGGATGGGCGCCGGCCAAACCGTCAAAATCGGCCACCGCTTCATTCACTTTAGGATTATATTTCATGGTACACGACCCTAAGGGATAAAACCCGCTATCGACGCTGAAATTTAATTTGGAAAGAGCGGTAAAATGCCTGATCACATCCTGCTCGCTGGCCTGCGGCAAGTCCAATTCAACTGAACCTAAAAATTCAGCCGGGATATATTTGTTGGCCACCGCCAGTTTAGTAACAGGCACATAGGCAGCTGGCTGGGAATGATATTCAAAAATTACTTTTTCCAAATTAATAACTCCTCAAAATAGCGTATAGCGTATAGCGTATAGAAAATACTAAAGAGCTTCTTTTAAAATACTTACCAGGGTATCGATTTCTGTTTTGGTTCGTTTTTCGGTGACGCAGAATAAAACACTATTTTTAAGTTCAGGGTAAAATTTTGCCAATGATAGTCCACCGATTATTTTATTCTTCAATAATTTGCTATTTAATTCATCTATATTCCCGGGAACAGTGGCGACAAATTCATTAAAGAAGGGGGCTTTAAAACTTATTTTCCAGCCAGGCAGGTTAGCGATAGATCCAGCCAGGTAATGAGCCCCTTCCAGGGAAGCAGTGGCTACGTTTCTCAAGCCTGCTGTTCCCATAGATGAAAGATAAACACAAGCGCTAAGAGCGCATAATGATTCATTAGAACAGATATTGCTCGTCGCCTTTTCCCGGCGAATATGCTGTTCCCGGGTTTGCAGCGTAAGCACATAAGCGCGTTGTCCCTGATTATCAATACTCTCGCCTACTATCCGGCCAGGCATCTTGCGCCTAAACTCCCGGCGACAGGCAAAAATCCCTAAATACGGCCCGCCAAAGGAAACAGGCAGCCCCAATGATTGCCCTTCACCAGTGACAATATCAGCTCCATATTCACCAGGTCTTTGCAGAATCCCCAAGCTTATCGGGTAGATACTCGTGATAAACAAGGACCCGTTAGCATGGGCCAATTTCCCCATTTGCTGAACATTTTCCAGACACCCAAAAAAATTCGGTTGTTGCACAACTACGGCCGCCACCTGGTCATTCAGCTGACTTTTCAGGTCCGCTAGATCAATAATACCTTCCCTAAAAGATATTTCTTTAATAATAAGAGCTGAGTTTTGCATATAGGTTCGCAACACCTGTCGGTATTCTGGATGAACAGTACTGGCTAGCAGCACTGTGTTCCTCTGGGTATGAGCGCAGGCCAGATGGGCAGCTTCATAAAGCGCGGTAGCTCCATCATAGAGACTGGCATTAGCCACATCCAAGCCAGTCAAATTGCACATTATGGTCTGGTATTCAAAGATCGACTGTAAAGTACCCTGACTTATTTCAGGCTGATAGGGGGTATAAGCAGTATAGAATTCGCCCCGCCTGGCAATGACCGGGACAGTGCTGGGTATATAGTGATCATAAGCGCCAGCGCCTAAAAAACAAGCGTGGTCAGACACGCTAACATTCCGGTCGGCTAATTCCTGTACGCGTCTTTTTACTTCTAATTCACTCGCTGCCGCTGGCAAAGCCAAAAGTTGACGAATGATCTTATCTGGCGGTATATCCTTTAACAGCTCTTCCTCCGACGCTAAACCCAAATCCCGCTGCATAGCCTTATTATCTGCTGCAGTATTGCCGATAAAATCCATGTAAAATTAATCCCTTCGGAAACTTGTTTGCTTTTAATCGGTGTAATCGTTTGAAAATCTGTGTAATCAGGGCTCACTGATTTTAGTGAGCCCTATTTAGGCCCTTCCTGAATGAACTTTTCATATTCTTCGGCGCTCATGAGATTGGCTATTTCCCCGTTATCAGACAGTTCTACTTTGATCATCCATCCACCGGCATATGGTTCTTTATTGACTAACTCCGGCTGTTGGGCCAGGGTTTCATTGATCGCCATCACTTTTCCAGTGACCGGGCTGAACAGATCGCTGACGGCCTTGACGCTTTCGGCCACGCCAAATGATTCTTGCTGTTTCAGTTGCCGGCTTACTTTAGGTAATTCCACAAAAACCACATCGCCTAATTCTTCCTGGGCATAATCAGTAATCCCGATAATAACCATCGCGCCTTCTTGTTTAACCCACTCATGGGACTCGCTGTATTTTAATTCTCTGGGAACCATTTATAACCTCCGGGGTTAGTTGATTGTTAATTGTTGATTGAACAAACCTGGCTTTGGCTTTTTCGATCAACTATCAACTATGAACAGTTTCTTAATCTCTTACCTGGCTGGGCACAAAAGGTGTTTTCACTACTGTAGCCGGATATTTCTCTCCTCTAATCTCCACGCTTAGAGCCACGCCGACCACCGCCTGGTCTGACGGAACATATCCTAAAGCAATACTTTTAGCGAGTGCCGGAGAAAACGTTCCACTGGTGACTATTCCTATGGATTGTCCGTTTTGGTCAAAAATGGGAAACCCCTGACGCGGCACTTGCCGGCTTTCCATTTCCAAGCCAACTAATTTACGGGATAGTCCGGCTGACTTAACTTGGGCCAGGAATGTTTTGCCAACGAAATCTATTTTTTTCAATTTTACCGCCCAGCCGAGCCCCGCCTCCAGTGGATTAGTTGTCTGGTCGATATCATGGCCATAAAGAGGATACTTCATTTCCAGTCTTAAAATATCCCGCGCTCCCAACCCGCAGGGGAAAGCCCCCCGGTTAATTAACTGCTGCCAGATTTTTTCTGTGTCTTGTTCTGTTTCTGTAGCCGCGAAATAAAATATTTCGTAGCCTAATTCTCCAGTGTACCCGGTACGAGAGACGGTCACCGGAACTCCGGCGAGCAAACCCCGGGCGAAATGTAAATAATCTAATTTAGTGATCTCTGGCCCGCCTAATTTTTCCAGGATATTCCTGGCGTCAGGACCTTGTAGTGAAATAAAGGAAGTCCTGCCGGAAATATTATCCACCGTGGCGACATAATTACTTTTTTGTCCAGTCAGGTGCTGGTAGTCTTTTTCCGTATTAGCCGCATTTACCACCAATAAATAATTATGCTGGCCGATCTTATAGATGATCAAGTCGTCAACTACGCCGCCGTGATCATAACACATGACGCTGTAAAGGCACTCTCCTGGCGCCAATGAGGATATATCATTGGTCATCACGTATTGCAGAAATTCTTCCGCTTGGTCACCGGTAACTGTTATTTCGCCCATATGGCAAATATCAAACAGACCGGCATTCTTCCGCACGGCCCAATATTCTTCGCTGATACTGCTATATTGTACCGGCATTAGCCAGCCGCCAAATTCAATCAACCGGGCGTGATGTTGCCGGTGCCAGGAATAGAGCTTAGTCTGTTTCAATTTTGAAAATCTCCGATTCCCCGTCCTTTAAACAAAGCTATATCTACTACCAACCCGACAAAGGTAGCTCTGGAAGCCATCTTTTTCAACGAGATAGCCTGGATAAGTACTTTCCTTTTCTTGGGCAGTTTTTTCAATATCTCGGCCAGGTTCTTAGCTCCAAGGAAAACCTGGTAATTGGGAATAAAGACCAATAACGCTTCAATTTTAGAACCCTGATAAATCTCTACCAGATTACTCAGATCCAACTGATCTGGCGGCAAAAAAGAATCTTCAAATACCTTCTCCAGGCTGAAAGGATGATGCTTCACTGCTTTTAAAACCTCAGTTAAGCCAGCGAGAAATACAGCTACTCTTTCTTGTTCTCCTGCGGGATATAAAACACCTACTCTAACTAAATTTTCCTGCGGGACCAGTAGTTCTTCCAGCCAGTCTTTTTCCTGCCGCAGATACAGCGGCTTGATCTGTCCCCTTTCCCGGGGAATAGATTCTTCTATCTGGCCCCCGGGCATTTTAATATCTCCGGGCAGGATAATATCTTTATGTTTAATTGCTTCCTGAGCTTCGGCTTGGCTAATACCATGAGCCGCCAGGTCCTGAATGACCCCGCCAATCTCTTTAGCCAGAGCGTCCATCTTTTCCGGAGCGCCAGGTTTTTTATTAGCGTCTGGTAATTCTCCGGCTTCGGCGGCGGAGAGCCGTTTTATGAATTTCTCTATTTCCAGGCGGGTTTCTTTACTGGAAGTATTGAGATAAAAACCCCAATTATAATCCCCCTGGGAAGCTTTGAGCGGAAAGGGCAGTTGGCAAACCTTTTCAAATTTGCTCACTATCCGAAAAACGTCGTCCCGTTCTCCATTCACGGATACCAGATACCGGTCCTGGTTCTTATCATCAAAATAAGATTCTATTTTCCAGCGGGTGATCATTATCGTTCCCTTTTGCCTTGATTATTATTTTCATCAATTCCGGTATAAATCCCTCTGACGCTCAACATTAATTCATCCGGGTTAGTAGCATTATCCAGAGCCTCTTCCAGGGAGATCTTGCCTTCCTTGTACAAATTCAATAAAGATTGGTCAAAAGACATCATCCCGTAAAAAGTTCCCTGCTGCATAGCCGTATAAATACCAACATCCTTGCCTTCAGCGATCAATTTGCGGACAAATGGAGTAACAGTAAGTATCTCTACCGCCGGTATCCGGCCTTCCTGGTCCACCCGCGGGATCAGCCGCTGGGCCACGATACCCCTGAGGATCTGGCTCAGCGTCATTCTGATCTGGCCCTGCTGATGCGGAGAATACATATCCACGATCCGGTTCACGGTATGCACGGCATCAATGGTATGGACAGTGGAAATGACCAAATGCCCGGTTTCTCCCCCTATGATGGCGGCATTGACGGTTTCGAAATCTCTCATTTCCCCGATCACAATGACATCCGGGTCCTGGCGCAATACATGTTTCAGCGCCTGTCCGAAGGATTTTGTATCGCTGCCAACTTCGCGCTGACTGACAGTACTCATTTTATCGTTATGATAGAACTCCACCGGATCTTCAATGGTAATGATATTAGAACGACGGGTGGAATTGATAAAATCGAGCATGGTGTTAAGCGTTGTGCTCTTACCGGCGCCGGTGATACCGGCAATTAAAATAAGCCCGCGGTTATGGCTGGTCAGCTTACGCATGGTTTCGTTAGGCAGATTTAATTCTTCAAAAGTTTTTGGCGAGGGAGGAATTACCCGCAAACTTAAGGCAATGCTGCCTTTCTGCCGGTATAAATTGACCCGGAAACGGGATACTCCTGCCACTTCATAACCAAGGTCTAATTCGTCATCTTTTTCGAATTTTTTCTGTTGTTTCTCATTCATCAGGCTGTAGGCTAACTGTTCCACGTACTCCCCGGTTAAAGGGCTGGATTCAGCGGCCATCAGTTTACCGTTGAATCGGAGCATGGGAGGGCCGCCAGCCTTAAAATGAATATCTGAAATATTACGCTTGACCATCAATTGCAGGAGATCGTTAACATTCATGGTAACCCCTTTCCTTAGTACTACCTCTTTTTATCTCCGGAAACAATTTCTACGGCACGATTGGTACCAATACGCGTGGCTCCAGCTTCCAGCAGGATATAGGCTTGCTCCGCAGTTTCGATCCCGCCGCTGGCTTTTACACCCATCTCTATACCTACTACCTTACGGATCAGTTTGATGTCGTCACTAGTGGCCCCGTCCTTACTGACCCCGGTAGATGTGGTAATAAAATTAACCTCCCGGTTGATAGCGATCTCACAAGCTTTTATTTTTTCTTCTCTTGTTAATAAACAGGTTTCCAGGATCATCTTCAGCACATGCCCGGCGGTGACCTTGCGTACCATCTGCACTTCTTTATCCACCAGCTCAGATTCTCCTGATTTAAGCGCCTCTCTATTAATGACCAAATCAATCTCAGCCGCGCCGTTAAGCAGAGCCTGGCGAGCGACGAGGGCTTTTACAGTTGAAGTATTAGCTCCGCGCGGGAACCCGACCACGGCGCAAACTTTCACTCCGCTGCCGCGTAGCAGTTTCGCTGTCAACGGCACATAACCGGGATTGACGCAAACCGTCGCAAAATGATATTTCCTGGCCCCCTGGCAGGCCCGGTCAACATCATCACTCGCTGCCTCAGCTTTGAGTACGGTGCAATCTATAATCCGGGCTAACTTTTGGTCGAAATCCACAGCCATGGACCGGACCTCTATTCTTTCATGTATTTTTTTTCAATTTCAGCTATCTTATTGATGCGCCGCAAGTGCCTTTCCCAGCCAAAGGGTGTTTCTAACCAGCCCTTGATCATCATCTCGGCTGCCGGCTCGCCGGTCATACCGCTTAAACAGAGCACGTTTGCCTGGTTGTGTTCACTGGCTAATTTAGCCTGCTCCACCTGACAGCAGAGGGCCGCTCGAACACGGGGGACTTTGTTAGCAGCAATACACATTCCGATACCGGTTTTGCATAATAATATTCCCCTGGCGGCCTGGCCTTGCGACACTTCTTCAGCCACACGTAAAGCAATATCAGGATAATCAACATTGTCTTTGCCGTTGGTTCCCAAGTCCCTTACTTTATGGCCGGCCTGCTGCAGGAAAACCTTGATTTTTTCCTTTAGCTCAACTCCGCCATGGTCACTGCCGAGGGCAATTATCATGCTCTACCCCTTGAAATGAAAAAATCTAAAATATAAAATCAAAATTGTGGTATATTTTTGAATTTTACGGTGTGGTTTTGATATTAAAATTTTTATTTACTAACTACTATTAGAAATTTACTATCTTG
>JACRDM010000001.1 GCA_016218565.1 Elusimicrobiota bacterium
CGCCGGGACTCAAGGTGACCGATCAACAAATGCAGGAATTGAATATAATCCCCGCAGACTTCCACGGCCAGGATTGGAATTATACAATTAAACCCAGACAGATGATCTAAACCGATGAGTTATTTATTTACACATCCTTAGCTCGGCTCAAATATTACGACTGGCCGGGAAATGTGCGGGAACTGGAGAATATGGTCTCCCGCGCCGTGCTATCCTCCCAATCAGATACACTACACCCTGATGATTTTGATGTCAAAATATCCGAATCCGCGGCAGAGATTGTCAAAAACGCAGGCAGCTTTAATCTGGAAATAATCGAAAAGGAAACCATCCGGCAGGCATTGCTAAATTTCAAGACCAAGAAAGAGGTTGCAACCGAGCTCGGCATATCGGAAAATACCCTCAAGGCCAAGATTGACAGATACAAGCTGGCTCACATCCGCCCGCCGAAGGATGATATCCCGGAGGATAAATCTGCCAAGCCCCCGGAAGATAAGGAAAAACTTTCTCCAGAACAGCAGCGGATACTGGAACATATCAGAGAGAATGGTTCCATTAACAATAAGACTGCTCGTCAAATGTTCGGCGTAGCCCCCAAAACCATTGTGGCCTGGTGCGAGGGGCTAATAGATAAGGGGTTAATAGTCAGGGAAGGAAACGGAAGAAGTGCCAGGTATATGATTCCGGTAAAAGCAAACTGACAAAAATAATCATTACTTCTAATCGTTACAATTGTTACTTTAGGCCGAGGTAACGATTAATCGCTGGTCTGATTAACTCTGGGAATGCCCAATTGATGCTTGACAATCTGGCAAAGGAGGGTAAAATAGGTATTGTAATAATATTTACGATTATTATCTGGTAAATAATAATGAGAAACAACAATACAGCAAGAAAATATTTAGGCCCCAAGGAGACGGAAGTAATTGCCAGGCTATCCTACGAAAAAGCCACTATAGTGACCGCCGGGCAGCTTGACGAATACTTCAATTTCCCGCCTGCGGAGAGAACCCAGATAATCTTCCGGCTTAAAAGGAAAGGTATTCTCTCGGCAATAAAAAAGGGGCTGTATATCTTTTCGCCGATGGAGTCAGGGCCGGCGGGGAGGAACATTAACGAGTTTCTCATTGTCTCTGCCCTTTTCCCCCAAAATGATTACTATGTCGGCTATTCCAGCATGTATAATTATTACGGTTTTATTGACCAGCTATACCAGACAATTTTTATTCTGAACACAACCATTCAGCGGGAAAAGACTATCGGCAGTATCCGATTTAAGATGATTAAAGTCCCCGTTAACAGAATGTATGGCCTGGAGAAAATCCAGATTGGCGATGCAGAAGTGATGGTAAGCGACCGGGAGAGAACCCTGGTAGATGTCGTTTTCTACCCTGATCCGGTGGGAGGTCTGAAAAAAGCTCTTGATGTAATCAGGGATCAGATAAGCAGCCAGAAGATAAATCAACAAAAGTTTATTAGATACGCCTCCATTTTTCCCAGTATTTCTACCAGGAAGCGTATCGGCCTTACTCTTGATAAATGTGGCGTGACTGACCAGGAATTATCTCCCCTGTTAGAGAGCCTCCAGGGGAGTTCCTTAACCACCCTGTATAAGGCGACCTCCAGAAAAGGCCGGGTAAACCGGAAATGGGGCTTAATTGAAAATGCTGCATCAGAATAAAGCTGAGTTTTTGAAAATCCTGGAAAGAACCTCGGCCCAGACAGGCTTTCCCCTAAGGCTGCTGGAAAAGGATTATTACCTTACCATCATTTTGTCCAGAATAAACGAGGGCTTAAGCCCTGAATTGATACTGAAAGGCGGGACTTGCTTAAATAAAATCTACTATTCCTATTACCGGTTAAGCGAGGATTTGGATTTTTCCCTTAAATTGCCTCAAGATAACCCCAGCCGGGCCATGCGCAGAAAGGTAATTGCACCGATAAAGGAATCCATAAAGTCTTTTGCCAATGCCCTTGATATGGACATTGAAAACGAGGACCAGGCCGGGCACAAGGAATCTACTCAATACATCTACTATCTCAGCTATAGCTCAGTGGTTCTGAATAGCCAAGACTCCATCAAGCTGGAAATCGGCTTGAGATTTAACCCTATCTTACCGGCAGAACCCCATGAAATTAAGCACAAGTTCCTGCACCCCTTTACCGGCAAGCCACTGTTTGATACCAGCCAGGCAACCTGCCTGGCCTTAAAGGAACTGGCCGCCGAAAAAATGAGGGCCGCTGCCACCAGAATTGGTATTGCCCCCAGGGATTTTTATGACCTAGGCTATTTGCTCAAGCAAGGGTTTGATTTCCGGGATAAGGGATTCCTCTCGCTTTTTCAGCAGAAACTGGCCGAGGACGAATTTCCCACCGACTTAACCAGATACAGCCGCAATCTGGGCCGGATTGATGCCGAGATAACCGCCATGAAGTCACGGCTGAAAGACGAACTGTTTTCAGTATTAACGATTAGCGAGCGGGATAATTTTGACCTTGACCTGGTGCTGGGAAAAATCAACGGGCTTTTTGAGCAAACAGGGCAATTCTACCCTTCAAGCTAATCGTTACCTTTAATCGTTACATTCGTTACCTTGGCTCAAGGTAACGATTAGCTAATTGGGGTATAATATTGATAATTAACAGATTATTCGGCGATCTGTCTAATCGGTCGGTCATTGCGATAACTCTGTGGCAACTCCACAATGGTCACCTTTTCGAAGATCACCGAATCAATCTGGTCAAGTTTGGCTCCCCATGCTATACCATTATTGCACTCACTCAGGGAGCAGGTCGAAATAG
>JACRDM010000048.1 GCA_016218565.1 Elusimicrobiota bacterium
AACGATTTATCAACTTTCATATCTACTCGCCTCCATCGGAGTAACCATCTCTAATCTTTTAGTATAACCTCTTTCCAAGTTAGGCTCCACTTCGTTCCGCTACCCCAATTATGTTCTTTAACCAGGCCCGCTTAGTTTTGTAATCAGGACAGTATTCCTGTCAGAGACCATAGGCACCGTCCAAGGCGCGAGGGTGAAGTGTAATGGTATTTTTTGCGGCTTGATTGTTCGTATTATTTAGGTTGCCGGCTCCGATGGTCATTTCAATAGTGTAGACCGTGTTTCTCGCCGCGCTGTTCAAAGGCAGCGGAAACAACTGCATATTATTCCGGTCATAATACTTAAAATCTAAAATGACAATATTGCCTGAAATGATCTCTGGCGAATTGGTATTGCTAGTCCGATATAAACAATTATGGTCCAGGTAATAACGGATGGTATTGCCAAAAGGTACTAAGGCTGCTCCAAGGGGAGGGGATGAACCTGCGATCACTAACTCTCCTACATCGAAATAGCCATTGTCATTATTGTCGCTGATTACTGAATCTGCCGAGTCATAGACATAATCACCGTTGTTTGTATGTTTTATGTCGCGGGGAAATTTTACCAGCGACTTACCGAGTGTGGCGGCGGGGGCATTATACAATACGGTATCTCCGGCGTTATAGGATCGATCGTTATTGCTATCTCTCACAATAACATCTGTTGCTTCAAATATTTCGTTGCCATTAACATCTATAAAGTCTTCATTATTATTCACCACAAAACCAATGCTACACGCCTCAGCCTCGCCGAGATTAATCAGTTCTCGTATCTCCTCAGCCATTTTATTCTGTTCAGTGCCAGTGGCGCTCCATAAACTTTCTCTGGCAATCGTCTTGTTTTGTAACTGGGTGGTTGATCTCTGCCAGGAGATAAGGCCCATTTTTAAGAAATTAGAAGCCACCAGGAAGAGTACCCCCGCAATAAGCACGACCACAGAGATTTCCAATATGCTTATACCTTTATTCCCATTTTTTTTCATAGGAAAATAGCCTCCGGCTCAGATATTAACGGGGAGACATATACGAGGTAAGTGTTTTATTCAGTTGCCGTCCTCTTTCGGGCCAGGTTACGATAACATTAACTTCTTTATAATCCTGCGTTCCGCCGCCGTCCGGATCATCAATATCTTTTATGACTACACTGCGATCAGCGAGCCTGTTAGTTCCTATAGAAACAGATTTAATTATAGGGGAGAGAACGACCGGTATTGCGCCGCCAATAGCGTAGGCGCCGGCCGGCGGAAGGTTGTTATAGGGTATTGATTTCAATAGTTCCATGCCGGTATACGCTTGATTTACCGCTTCCTGGATATACCCGAAAGTTATGGTATTTTTATTACCCTGTAATAGCATATTAGGAATACACAACCCGACAAGGCATAGTATTAACATAGCCACCGCAATCTCTATCAAACTTATTCCTTTTTCTTGATAGATAATGAATTTTATCATGGCTACTTAGTCCTCCCAGTGTAGCATTTTAACTCTATAATAGCCAAATCCGGATATCGAAGTGGGGGTATAGGCTTCATTATCTGCGTAAATAAACCCATCTGGATTTGCGGGGTATGAGCCTACGTCGCCACCGATAACATAAATTTGCTCATCATATACACTGGCCAAGCAGTCCATTCTATTCTGGCTCATGCTGCCGCCTAAGGATGGATCATACGCCGGGGAAGCAGGATATGAAGACTTCCATTCTCCCATACCCGCGTTTGCCGTTGGATCAAATTCTTCAATAATATCCATCGTCCTCTGATTATTATCACCCGGGCCACCTCTCTTGCCGCCAATACTGTAGATTTTTCCATTAACTGCAATACAAGCGAGGTCGTTGCGCGGGGTAGGCATTGGGTTAACAGTTTTCCACGATCCCAGACCACCATTACCAGCAGGGTCGAACTCTTCCACCGTGCCGCTTCTTTCACCGTCAACGTTCATCCCTCCCATAATGTATATTTTGTTATTAACAACCGCGGACACGGGCGATAAATAAGCTCGGGCCGTAGGCGCAGATGGAAGAGCGCTATTCCACGAATCAGTCGCAGGGTCATACGCATAGACAGTGTTGGTGTAAGTGGTGTAAGTACTATCTTGTCCACAAAATATATAAATTTTACCATTAACCGCGGCCGCAGTTCCAGTAGTTTTGGAGGCAGGCATGGGTGTTTTTGTGATCCAAGTCTCAGCCACAGGGTCATATTCGTCTATTTCCCGCGAGACTGCGTCATCCATAGGATCACCTAGTGTTGAGCCTCCAATAACATAGATTTTATTATTCACTACTGCCTGAGCCGTGTCACCCCGAGACTTGGTCTCATTATACATATTTTTCATCTTCGTCGGAGACTCAAACCATCTTCCCCGCGGATTGCCATCAGCATCATAACCATTGGTAGTATCTTTGGGGTCAAAATAGATTATTGCTGGATCCTGAACATTGCTGGACTTGCCGGTTCCTCGACTTCCTCCCAAGGCATAGATTAAAGCCCGGCCGTTAATATTCATCGTATGTGCCCATGCTTCTTTACGCCCAACAGAAGTTCCTTTGATTGTTGGATAGGTATTGTCAACGCCTGTTTTTCCCGCCCAACCGGCAGTTATCTTCGGACCCACCTGCACTATTGCGGTCACGATATGAAACGACTTAAGAATTTTACCAGATTTTGACAGTATAAATCATTGAGCCTTTGGAAATGATCTTGAGTTCTTTATTTGGCGTCGTAGGATCGTCCACGTCGCTAATAATAACTTCATACCGTCCTGCTCCCACCTCGCCCTGGCCATAATTCTTCGGCCCTAGATCACGATTTTCCGTATAGCTTCCTGCCCAACCTTTTACTCGTAAATACCAGATGGCGCGTTCCACACCAGCCTCGGCCATAGGAATACAAGAGAGACGGTTTACAGTCAGCAAGGTATTAGCAGCCTCATTTCTGCTGATTAACAAATAAATTGAGGAAATAATAAATAGTAATATACCGATCACAAAGACACCTATAAAAATCATGCCATCTTCCGTGTGCGTTACAGACCTGCCTAAATTAATCTGTCTTTGTTTAAGCAAGATCCTTACCCCTTATGGCGGATATTATACCGGCCAGCAAACCGTTTTTATTACAACTCCTCAATATAACCATACCGCGTTTTTAGATAAAGTCAAGGTCAAAATGTTTTGTGGTTGTGGTCTGCCAGAACACTTACCTCTTCTTACTCTATCCACTGGTTACTTGTTTTATTAGGCTCACAAATTCTTCCCCGTATTGTTCCAACTTCTGCTCGCCAACACCATATACATGCTGGAAAGCCGCCAGGGTTACCGGCTTTTTATGCGCCATATCCCATAACGATTTATCACTAAAAATGATATAGGCCGGCGTTTTCTTCCGCTCGGCTAATTCCCGGCGCTTGTTCCGCAGCTTTTCAAACACCGCCTGGTCATAATTATTGCTAGTTTCTGCGCCGCGATACGCTTCCTTTTTTTCTTTCCTGGCAATTTTCCTGATCATTATCGGACTGGCTAATTTTGGTATCCATTCCCCTCTTTGCAGCGCGCTCCCTTTAGCCGTTACACTCAAGGTATAATGCTCTAGCTCCCTGGCCAAATATCCCTGCCCCACGAGCTGCTCAATCGCATAGCGAATAGTTGTTTTCTTCTCGCTTCTCATTATGCCAAAAGACGTAATTTTATTATGCCGCCAGCGAGTAACATTCTCGTTCTCGTTGGCAGTCAAAATATTTACAATGTGGTCAGCGCCAAAACGTTCATTTACTTCCCTGACCGCAGAAATAATTTTTCTGCTCACCTCTGCCGGGTTCTTGATCATCTCCAATTCATTCAGGCAATAATCGCACGCGCCGCAATTATCAGTGGGTAATTCTTGCCCAAAATAATTCGACAGATACTTATGCCGGCACTCAGGATAGCTGCAATAGTTATACATCTCTTTCAGCTTTTTTAGCAGCGTTTCCCGATCAACAGCTTCCCGGACCAGGTATTCCCAGGTCCGGTAATCTCCCCCCTGGTAGAATAAATAGCACGCTGAATTCAGTCCATCTCTCCCCGCGCGCCCTGTTTCCTGCTGATAATGCTCAATTGATTTCGGCATCCCCAAATGGATGATGTAGCGAATATTCGACCGGTCTATCCCCATCCCAAAGGCCACGGTCGCCACCATAATATTTATCTTCTCCTGCGAAAAGGCATTCTGATTGCGGGTTCTTATTTCGTCATTCAACCCGGCATGATACGGAAGATTCTTATACCCAAGATCGGTTAATCTTTGTGATAACTCATCCACATCCTTTCGGCGAATACAATAGATGATCCCGGCTTCATCTTTATAGGTATTCAGTATCTCAGCAATATGAGTCAGGTAATTTGACTCCCTGGTCTTTACCCGATAAGCTAAATTCGGCCGGTCAATAGCGCCAAGATACAAATGCGGCTCTACCAATTTCAATTGCTTCACAATATCGGCCCGCACTTCCGGGGTCGCCGTAGCTGTAAACGCGTGCACCGCTATATTTTTGAACGCCTCTTTAATAACCTGCAAATTTCGGTAGTCTTCTCTGAAATTGTGCCCCCAGTGACTAATGCAATGAGCTTCATCCACTACAAAATACGACAAAGACACACTCTGGAGCAAACTCTTGGTCTGCTCCAGCGCCAGTCTTTCCGGCGCAAGGTAAAGAAGCTTTACCCGGCTGGCTCTCACTTCAGCGACTATCTTTTTCTGCTCCCCGAACTCAAGAGAAGAGTTCAAATACCGAGCCGAAATACCAAGATCATGCAAACTGTCCACCTGATCCTTCATCAATGATATCAGCGGACTAATAATTACCGCCATTCCCTCTTTCAGCAACGCGGGCAACTGAAAACAAATCGATTTCCCGCCCCCGGTAGGCAGCACCGTCAACGTATCATGATCATCCAGGATCGAATCAATAGCCTTCTCCTGAAACGGCAGAAACGCGTCATATCCCCAATAACTATTTAAAACCTCAAGCTTATTCATATACTTTAGTCCTTTACATTATTTTTCAAAAAGCGCAAGTTGCTTTTTTCCTTAGCTACTACCTCAGACTGTCTAACCGCTATTATTCCGGCACAAGAGAGCACGGTCTTAGTGATAATTACTTTGATTTTTTCAATCCTATACTTGATTTACTTCTAAACGCCGAACTATTACTTCTTCATTCGTTTTAGCAGGAGAACAATAAGGGCAATTATGGCTATGGCCATAGTAACGCCAGCCGCTTTGGCGCTTGGCGAAAGTCTTTTTTGCGATCTGGCCGGCAAAGCAGCAGGCGCTGATAGCGGAGCGGATGAAACTGAAGTAACCGTTTCTGTGCTCGGTGAAAGGGTGGTAACAGTTGCGGTATCAGCGGTTACTGTAGGCACACTTTCCGTCTTAACAATTTTCTTCTGCGGAACAACCTGCTTCTTAATCTTTTTTACGGACTGCTGCTGTTTTTTAGCTGCGGGCTTAGCAACACCAGGAACACTTTTCGTCGTTTTTTTTGCAACTGGTTTTTTCACTGGCGCCGGAGGTGAGATCTTGCGCTCGCCAATTGAGTCAATCTCATCACGGGAAAACGTCACGATCCCCGATTTCATTATGATCTTAACTTCATCGCCACTTTCAGCAGCTATTTCCCCGTCAAATATCCGGCCATTCATTAAGCGGATTGTTTCCGCCCAAGATGAGGCGCACACAAGCCACATTAATAATAGCCAAAAAAATATAAAAAAACATCTCTTCAGTATGATCATGACTAATATTCCTCCTGATTTTCTCTCCGCTCTTTCCTTACCACTCTACTGTTCTATGGTCTACGAACTTTAAGGCTACTGAATTAATACCGTACCTTTTCCCAGCGCGGGCCTTATAGATCTCTATCTTCTCCGTTCCTTTAGGTACAGCCATGATCTCTCCTGGTCCCAAAATGATCACCTGCCTTTTAGAGTTTATTTCCGGCCTAAGAGCTTACCGCATTTTAGACACGTTAACGATGAAACCCGGAAGCCTGGTTTAAGCGGCACCTCTGTTTGACAGGCAGAACAAATCCCGGCGATATTCGCTGTTTTGGAATTGACGTTTGCTTCATCATTTACCATACTGAAATTAGGTTCATAAGTTTTTGCTGCTTTGATTGGATTTTGCCCGTTTCTTTGCATGGTACGCATTTACCTCCATTAGTTTTTTATTTTCCACATTTACCTGGTTTGGCCCTTTTCTACCATCCAGATCGTGTTCTTTTTTAAACAGAATTGGATACTAAAATACTTGAATACCTCAGCCCCGAGTAGGCCAGAGCATTGCCGCAAGGACAGGTCGGTCATCATGTTATCAGGCAGTTTACCCACGGGGATAGCCATGACCTTTTCCTTCAGCTCTAGCGGCATATTATATACTTTAGTAGTAAAAACTCCAGCGCCGGGATAGAAGACTTCCTTTTTCCCAAAACTCTTTTGTCCTTCCAATAAAATAGAGTTAAGAAAAGACAGCCTGGCTCCTGTATCCAGGATCATTTTTATAGGGACGCCGCCTATTTTCACGTCAATCATAAGCTGGCCAGAATCGATGCTGATGGGCAATTCGCGCATGGTTTCCTTGAAGTTAATAAAAAAGTCACTGCAGATCATGGCTTCAATGCCATGCGACACGTAGAAAATAAATTTACTCAACACATCCAGGCCTAACAGTGCATTTAGGTCGGTCCTTAAATGCTCGCTGATTTGCTTTATGTCCAAGTCTAGATATTTATTCTCTATTTTATGTGCCTGGCCCAGGATCATGATCTCCGGCGTATCGCCGATGCTGATGGGCGCGCCGGTGCTGATCAACACTCTTTTGCCGTTCATGATGGCGATGACGTGGCTTTCAGATATTCCGATCGAATATTTTTCCATATTTCTCCTGGTTTAATTTCATTAAACCCGGGGCCCAATTCTTTGTGTACTTTAAAACAACAACCTATTATCTTTTCAGTTAGAGGATCTTCATCTATGTAATCTTCCTTTAATCCGTGAAATCAAGACATTCTGGCTTATTAGCCTGGATTATACTTAAAGCATTGCACAAAATGCTGTTCTTCCCATTCGACCATACTCGTGTCCATACGCCGGCAGGTATCCATTATAGCCGGACAGCGCAGATTGAACAGGCACCCCTTTGGCAGATTAGCCGGGTCAGGAATTTGCCCCGTGATCTGCACCAGCCGTTCTTTTTTCGTTTCTATATCCGGCACTGAATTCAGAAGACCGACGGTATAAGGATGTAGGGGATTATTGAATATTTTTTCCTGCGGGCCCAGCTCTATTATCTGTCCGGCATACATGATCGCCACCGTATCTGCTAGCTGGCTGACGATGGCCAGGTTGTGAGTGATCAGCAGGATGGACATATTCAAGTCTTTTCTGAATTTGACCAGGAGCTCCAGTATCTGTGCCTGGATAGTGACATCGAGCGCGGTAGTCGGTTCGTCAGCTATCAAGAGTTGCGGCTGGCAGGCCAGGGCCATAGCCAGCATGGATCGCTGCTGCATGCCGCCGGATAGCTGGTGCGGATAAGCGTCATATCTTTCTTCCGGCTGGGGTATATTAACCAACTGTAAAGCTGCGATGGCTCTTTGCTTGCTCTTTTGACTGGTGAAATCAGGGTTATGCAACTGGATAGCTTCTTTGATCTGGTTGCCGACCCTGAACACCGGATTCAAACTGGAGAACGCTTCCTGGAACACCATCCCGATCTTATTGCCCCGGTAGTCGCGGCATTCGTCTTCTGATAGTTTTACAATATCTTTGTTGTCAAAGAGGATCTGTCCACTAATAATCTTCCCCTGCTTTGGCGGTATCAGGCGCATAATTGATAAGGCGATAGTTGATTTGCCGCAACCGGATTCCCCGACCAGGCCGATGATCTCTCCCGGTTTAATAGTCAGGCCTACTCCTCTTACTGCCGGGATAATCTGCCCGCCTTTATAATATTCCACATTCAGGTTTTTTATTTCCAAAAGATTATTCATTGGCCTATTCCTAACTGTTATCTGTCCGCTGTCACCTGTTTTAAAGTTTCGGGTCAATCACTTCCCTTAAACCTTCTCCTGCCAAGTTATAGGACAGAATAGTGATCAGGATAGCCAGCCCGGGAAATAAGGTCAACCACCAGGCGGATTCAATATAATCTTTGCCGGAAGTCAGGATATTGCCCCAACTTGGCATCGGCGGTTGCACTCCCAAACCCAGGAAACTCAACCCTGATTCCACCAGAATGGCATCAGCTATACCCAGGGTCGCGGCCACCAGCACCGGCGCCAGGGCATTAGGCAGGATATGTTTGAATATTATCCTCAGATCAGAGGCGCCGATAGCTTTAGCCGCATAGACATATTCCCGTTCCTTCACTGATAAAATCTCACCCCTGACCAGCCGGGCTATACCCGGCCAGCTGGTAATGCCGATAATAATCATCACATTGTAAATATTGGGACCCAGGACAGCGATGATCATCAGGATCAGGAAAAATGACGGGAAACAGAACATGATATCCACAAACCGCATGATGAGAGAATCGATCCAGCGGCCATAAAATCCTGCTAAAGCGCCGAAAAACACTCCGATGATGACCGAGATACCCACCGCGATAAAACCCACGGAGAGCGAAATTCTGGCGCCATAGACGAGGCGTGAAAATACATCCCGGCCCAGCTCGTCTGTCCCCAAGAGATGCTTTAGAGACGGTTTTTGCAATCGTTCCATAATATTCTGGCTGGTTGGCTCATAAGGAACGATTTTAGGAGCCAATAGCGCTACGGCTGCCAGGATAGCGATGATCATGAAACCTGATACAGCTAATTTATTGTTTTTAAGCTTTTGCCACACATTGACCTCAAATTCTACCACCCTACCACTGTCTTTCTCACTTATACCTTATTCTTGGATCAGCATAGGCGTACATTATGTCGGCTATCAAATTGCCTGTCAGGGTCAGGATAGCGCTGAGGACGCCCACGCCCATAATGACTGGATAATCCCGGCTCATCACTGCCTCCCAGCCCAAGCGTCCCATACCCGGCCAGGAGAAGATCGTCTCAAATATTACTCCGCCACCGATCAGTCCCGGCAATGATAAACCTAACAGGGTAATGATCGGCAGTAAAGCATTGCGCAAAGCATGCTTGTAGATCACTTTGTATTCTGGCAATCCTTTGGCCCGCGCGGTGCGGATATAATCCTGATTCAGGACTTCCAGCATTTGCGAGCGGCTGTACCTGGTAATAGATGCAAATCCGCCGAAAGCAGAAACAAATACTGGCAGAATCAAATGCCAGACCAGGTCCAAAGCTTTTTTACTATTAGAAAGTAATTCATAATTCGCTGAATACATCCCGCCTAACGGCAGGATGCGCCAATATACGCCGAACAGCATCATCAACAACAACGCCAGCCAAAATGTCGGCATGGCATAGGCAATGAATGAGGTCACGGTCACGGTCTTATCGAAAGGCGTATCCCTTTTGGCTGCCGAGAGCACGCCTAAGGGGATCGCCACTATGAAAATGACTAATAACGCCAGAGTATTCAGTAATATGGTTGCCGGCAGTCGTTCCATTATTTTTTTTATTACCGGCCGGCTATCGCTAAAAGAGGTACCGAAATCCAATTCAATGAACCGGGCCAGCCAGGTGGCATACTGCACCGTCAAAGGTTTGTCCAAGCCATACAGCGTTTCCAGCCTGGTGCGAGTATCGGTGCCTAATTTTGGGTTGCCATAGGTGATGGAATCAGTAGGCCGTCCGGGTGCGAGATGAATAATTACGAAAGTAATGACTGTAATACCCAGTAACAGCGGTATCATGAATAAAAGTCGGCGAGCCAGGTAGTTTAGCATAATCTTTTTTTCTTGGCTTTAAAATAGTCTTCCAATATTTGCCGGTGATCAAAAGCCATTTGTTCCGGCAGCGCATTTTCCTTGAATAATTTAACCTCAGCCGCGTCGCTATCTGCTTTGGGCGTTCCCGTCGCGGTGGCGATAAATACCGTCGAGATTGTAGGGAAGCGCGGATCGCGTTTTGGGTCAGAATAGGTATGAAATTGCTTTACCTCTTCCACCTTGAGCGAGGTCTCTTCCAGGGCTTCTCTTTTGGCCGCGTCTTCCAGCGACTCGCCATAATCCACAAACCCGCCGGGAATGGCCCAGCCGTATGGCGGGTTGGTCCGTTTAATCAGCACTATCTCTTCGTTTATATCAATGATCGTATCAACGGTTGCGAACGGACTCTGTAATTGGTTCTCTATATAGTCCAGGTAACCCAGCGCGTCCCGCTTAAATATATCATAAGATGACTGGTCATAAAGACAAAAGACGATCTCTTTTAATGATGATTCAGTTTCACGCAAGTGCCGGAGAGTTTCTTGGGCCATGATTTTGGCTGCGCCAACTAGCGGGAAACCGCCTACGCCGCAGCCCAAAGCCGGGAAGGCAATCGAGTTTAGCTTGAGTTCATTGGCTACTCTTAGGGCGTTTTTGCAGGATTCCCTGATTTTAAATTCATCGGTTTTAAAATGCCGGCCCATAGTGACGGCGTGGATGACATATTTAGCTTTCAGTCTCCCGGCTACTGAGGCTACAGCCTGGCCTATTTCTAGTGGCCCTTTCTTGACCGCGTCATCCTCGATGACCTGGCCGCCTCTTCTTTTGATCGCCCCGGCTACCCCGCCGCCCATGACCAGTTGATTATTAGCCGCATTCACCATAGCATCCACTGTTAGTTCGGTGATATCACCTTGGATTACTTTCACTAAGGTATTATATATTGTTAATTCTGTCATAAATAAGTTCTCCTAATTACCCTGCGCAAATTGGACAACAGGATTAATCGCTGCTTAGAACAATATCAAATCCGTGTTTTTGCACCATTTCACCAATTCCGTCCAACTGTTCAAGAGCGATGTTATCTCCCAAAGAATAGCTAATATATTTTCCTTCCAATGTTAATATCATCGTCTCCGCCATACAGGCATATACAATATTCTTCGGTAGCCCAACATCTATCCCAAACTCTACCTCTACCGGCGCTTTAAACAAACCGCCTTTTATTAAAGTAACCTTCCTCTCCGGCTCTGCTTTTCCACCTACGTTTTGGGGAACCGAAACATCGCAAACAATTGCCCCGGATTTGAATTCCTGCAGATCCAATAAAGATTCTGGCGCGCTGGTTGTAGTTATTACCAGGTCTGCCTCTGCCACAGCTTTATGCGCATTTCCCTCAATTTGAACTTCTAGGGAAGCTATTTTTAAAATAACTTCCTTTAACTTTTCTAACTTTTCCAGGTGCCGGGCGGTAATGATAATCTTTTTAACTTGAGAAGCTAATTTCCTGACACAAAGAGAACCGATAGAACCCGAAGCGCCAATAATGGCAACCGCGCTTTTACTTAAATCTACGTCTTTGTTTTTGGCGGCTCTATTTATTGCTTCCAATACCGCCCACGCGGTAAAACTGCTTCCTGAAGTAACCGGTATTTTCAGATTATTAGCAACTAAAAATCCTTTATCGCCAACGACAGAAGTGTAGGCGCCTAATCCGATAATTTTCGCCCCGGCTTTTTCGGCAATTTTCCCAGCCTGGATTACTTTCCTAACCACAAATTTATCATCCAAACTTAACATTTGTTGGGGTAACAGAGGACATAATATTAAATATCCTTCAATCTCTTTTCCGGTAATTGATTTTATCCCCGTTATTTTGGAGATCTTGAAAGAGGGCGCCCATTTTAGCAGCCACACCAATATCTTTTCAGGAATAATTTTCAAGATGCCATATTGTTTATATAAATTTTCTATCTTCAGTAGATGCGCAATAAAACCGAATTTCTCCATTTTGCCCCCCATCTTATTTTCTTCCTTTCATTTTGAGCGCTATTTCCCGCACTCTGCCTATCGTTGTTTCAGTAACTAATTCATTCCCCAGTAGAAAGCCGCGACTTCAAATCCATATTTCCTGCCCAATTCACGCAGCGCTTCCATTTTTTCCAGACTAATATTGCCTCTCCCAAAATCGCGCTCTCTAGCTTTAAAAGCAATTGTTCCTGCGGCAAAATCAATAATATCTTCCTCAATCCATGGAAATAGGAATTTTATTTATTTCTAGGCGCCATTTCGTGGTGACGGCATTCTTCTTTCTCTGCACCAGGCGCGCTTCTTTTACCGTAGAGATATAATGAGAAAATCTCTCTACCTTCAATATCGCCCGCACTACCTTCCATTTCCCCAGAGGTATTACCTTAGAAACAGTTATTCTCTGTAAATCACTGCTTTGATTCGGCAGCTAACATCTCCTTCATGGCCTTATACACCTGGGTCATGCCTTCTTGGAGGTAAACATCATCAAGGGAATCATCAAATTCCTTTAGCAGGTAAATAGGCTTCCCAATCTTTAATTTTAGCGGAGTCAACCTGGGATATTTTGCGCCCAGCGGCCAGGCCGCAAAAGCGCCTATAATAACACTAGGTACAATGGGCCGCCCAGTCCTCAGCGCCATCACCGCAGCTCCTCGCCTAAATTCTTTTAATTTCCCATTGCGGGAAATACCACCTTCAGGAAATAAAACAATATTTTTATTTTCCTCCAAGGTAGCGACAGCTAAGTCAGAAGAAAAATTGCCAGTTGG
>JACRDM010000049.1 GCA_016218565.1 Elusimicrobiota bacterium
CGGCAGAGGCTTGATCACTTTCTGTCTGGCATATTTGGCGCAAATATCCTGCAACGCAAAGACCAGTTGGTGAATATCCTTTTTAGTAGTTCCTACTCCGCTGATAGCGATGATATTGTACAAGTCTTCGTAATCTACCTGCAGGTTGTATTTTTCGTTAAAAAGCCGGGAAACATCATATCCGCTTAAGCCGGATTGTCCCAGCATTACGGTGATCTTGGTCGGGTCTAGTTGGAATCCCGGCAGCAAGTCTTCCTGCCTGAGGCAGGCGATATGTTCTATCTGGTTTATCTGCCGGCGCCCCTCATCGCATATATCAATGAGCTTGTCCAGTATGGCTTCACCCCTGGTCGCCATTTGCATCCTGGCCAAGTCTATGGAGCCCAGAATAATATAGCTGGGGCTCGTAGTCTGCAGAACAGACACTACTCTTTTTACTCTCAGCGGGTCGACCCGCTTACCTTTGATCAGCAGCAGTGAACCCTGGCTCATACCGGAGAGTATTTTATGGGTGCTTTGCACGCACATGTCCGCGCCGGCGTCAATAGCGCTTATAGGCAGCCGGGGCGAAAACTTAAAATGCGGTCCGTGAGCTTCATCAACCAGTAATATCTTATCATGTTTATGCACTACCTCGGCGATACCTTCCAGGTTGGTGGCTATCCCATGATAAGTTGGGTTGGTAATTATGACGGCCTTGGCTTTCGGATACCGTTGGATTGCGTCTGCCACTTGTTCCGGCGAAATATTGTAGACAATGTTATTATTGCGGTCGATCACCGGTTGAATGTAGCGTGGAGTGGCTCCGGCCAGGATTAGGCCGCCGACAATTGACTTATGAGTATTGCGCGGCAGTATGATCTCGTCAAAAGTATTGCACGCGGTCAGGATCATGGCCTGATTTCCTATGGTTGAACCGTTTATGAGAAAGAACGCTTTGTCTGCCTCGTAAGCTTTGGCGGCCAATTGCTGGGCCTGTTTTAAGCAATGGGTGGGATCATGCAGCGAATCCACCTCTCCAAAAACCGTTACATCCATGTAAAAAATGTTGCGTCCTACGAAATTGCGGAAACGGCGGTCAATACTCTTACCATTCTTATGGCCCGGTGTATGAAAAGAAACCATCCTCTTTTTGGCATGCGCGAGGACGGTGTCAAATAATGGCGTACGCGATTGTTCTGGGTCCAACTAAGTCTTACCTCTTATTTTGAAAAAATGAATTAAGCTGCTCTTGAAATATTTTAATGGTGGTTGTTAATTTATAATACTTACTATGATTTGTCAAGAATTATTTATGGATTTTGTATTCCACTCTCCGGGAAAACCGATTTTTCATTTTAGCCATAAAGTATCAGGAAGGAATTATGTCTTTAGCAAAAAAATTAAATCACTGACCAGACTGATTTAGCAGCAAAGATTAACGTGGGTGGCCGGCTAATCAGTCGCTATGAAAATGATAAAACTATTCCTGTTATCTTATTAACTGAAGACCGTTGTCCCTAACTTCTACCACTCCCTAACCCGCTGAAGAACGTTGTTCCTAAATTCCCCGATAACAAGTACCCGGTCAGGTGTAAAGTTCAGTTCTGAAGTGCTGGCTGATTTTTCTTCAGATTGGATTTTCACCAACTGGATAATACAGACTTCTTTTGGCGCACTCATTTCGTTTCCCCTTAAGTAGCAATTGATTTAATCGGTGTAATCTGTTTATCTAATCTGGGTAATCAGTTTTTCCTAAAACTGAATTTATGTTCTTCATGTTTTAAAAGACGCTTGATATTCGGGAGATGCTTAAGAGCGATCAAAATGGCGATCACTAATACAAAATAAAATAATTCCGTTTGCCCTGGATTAAGGTACCAGACCAGTGGCGGCAGGAGTGAAGCTGCTAGGATCGAGCCTGCTGAAATATATCGGGTAATAGCTACAATTAAGACAAATAAGGCAAAAGCAATAAAAGTAGCTGTAGGCGCTAGGGTTAACAATACTCCGGCGCTGGTCGCGACCCCTTTTCCACCTTTGAAATTCAGGAAAATAGTCCAATTGTGACCACAGATAGCGGCCAAGCCGGCCAGAATTTTATAGATCTCCATACCGGACTGCGGCGCAAAATGACTGGTCAGCAGTACCGGTATTACGCCTTTGAGGATATCGATGATCAAGACGCTGGCGCCGGCAATTTTGCCGACGCTGCGAAAAACATTAGTGGCTCCGATATTACCGCTGCCCACCTGCCTGATATCGATCCCTTTGAGCAATTTACCAGCCAGAAAAGCTGTGGGTATGGCCCCGCTCAGATAAGATATACCGAGGATCAAAAAAGCATTTAAGAACATGCCGGTTTCCTTTTCAGTACAAATTTCATCGGTACCCCGTCAAGCTCGTACCGTTCCCTGATCCGGTTTTCCAGATAGCGCAGATAATTCTTCGGGAATTCTTCTGTTTCGTTGGTCAGTACCCTGAAGACCGGTGGTGAAGAATCTATTTGTTCCAGGCCATAGAGGCGGATCACTCTTCTTTTAATGTGTCCTGCCGGACGCCGGCTCTGGGCCTCAAAGAGTATATCATGCAGGGCCGATTTATCTATCTTGATCTTATACCGGTCCTTGATCGCCACGATTTCCGGAATGATCGTATTTATCTTATCCTTGGTTTTGGCTGATAGCGGTAAGATAACCGCGTAATGGAGGAAGCGCAGTTTTTCTCTCAAATATTTGGAATATTCATCAAGCGTATTAGTGTCCTTTCCTATCAAATCCCATTTGTTCAGGATGATAATACAAGCACATTTACGCTGTTCAGCCATATCAGCGATACGCTGATCCTGTTTGGTGATGCCATTTTCTCCATCTATCACCACCAGGGCGATATCGGCCCTTTCCATGCTTCTGATAGCGCTCAGGATGCTCAAAAGTTCGGCTATATTTTTTTCTTCTTTGGCTTTTTTGATGCCGGCAGTGTCGATCAGGATAAACTTTTGTCCGGCCTGTTCAAAGAAGGTATCGATGGAATCACGAGTGGTTCCAGGAATAGGACTGACAATGACCCTCTCTTCGTTCAAAAGCGCATTGACTAGTGAAGACTTGCCGGCATTAGGTTTGCCGATGACTGCTACTTTGACCGCGTCGCTTTCTGAGATAGCCGTAGTTTTGCTTTCTTTCGGCAGCAGGTGGCAGATTTTATCTAATAGATTGTTTATATTAAGGCCGTGGCTGCAGGAAATATTAATGAAATCGTGGAACCCCAGACACTGGTAATTTGAATAGAAAATAGAGTCATCATTGAGGTGTGCCGGATTGTCAACTTTATTGATCGTTACGATCACCGGCTTTTTGGATTTATGCAGGATTTTGGCGATAGCCTGTTCTTCATTCGTCGCCGCGATCCGTGAGTCTACCAGGAAAATGATCACGTCGGCGTGGTCAATGGCTAAGTGTACCTGGCTCTTTATTTCTTTCAAGAATTGGTCGTTTTCATCATAGTGATACCCGCCGGTATCGATGATGGTGAGTGGTTGTTTATTCCAGGTGGTTTCACCGTATAACCGATCACGGGTCAGTCCGGCGATCTCATGGACCAGGGCTTTTCTCCGGCCGATCAAACGGTTGAATAATGATGATTTGCCGACATTTGGCCGGCCGACAATAGCTACTACAGGGTTCACCCTATTAGACCTCCTTTAAAAGATTCAGGCAAGATAGTACTCACTTTAACTTTCAGAAAAACTTTATTGAAATATTGGCGCTTTAACTTTACCTGGTAATTTTTAGAGGTCTAACAGGGTTCACTTTTTACCGCCTTCATTGTTGAGCAATTTTATTCCTGCCGCGGCGTAATTGATACCACTGGCTACGGTAAAGATCACCGTTGCCCACCAGAAGATCCGGTTAATATGCTCGGAAAATTGCAGTAAGCTAAAAAAGATGGTCATCATCTGGAAAAAAGTGGTCAGCTTTCCCAGGATACTGGGCGCAATAACCCTTCTCCCGGTATAAATATAAGTCAATAGCCAGCCGCTGAATAAGATCACATCCCTGCTGACGACGATGATCATGACCCATAAGGGTATCACGTTCCTGATAGCCAGGGTCACAAAAGTCGTGATTAACAGCAGCTTGTCCGCCGCCGGGTCCAGGAACGTGCCCAGCGGAGTTAACATTTTCTTTTTGCGCGCGACCAGTCCGTCCAGATAGTCGGTAAAAATAGCAAAAACAAAAATTATAATAGCGATAGTGTTCAACTCTCTACCGTTCGACAGAGTAATGACCCAGGCCGGGTTGAACAGCAGAATGATGAATAGCGGGGTGAGTAATATTCTGAGTATAGTTAATTTATTGGCTAGGTTCATATATTCCTCGCGGGCAGGTATTTTTTGAGCACGTTATATGTTTTTTTATCAACCAGGGCTTTAATAGCGACACCGCCTGGCTGATACTCTTTTTCCAGGATATTACCGCCGGCGAACAAAGGCCCGACCAGTTTATACTTTTCGTAAGGTATGACAAAACGTTTTTCGATCAAGTCTTTGGCCAGAAAAGCCATTATCTGCTGATATAATATTTCCAAGTTCGTCTTTTTTGCGGCGGAGATAAAAACCCCAGCCGGCTGATTTCTCATCAAGCGTTGGCCGCTGGATTGGTGTTTCAAAAGATCTATTTTATTATAAACATTGATCCTTGGCTTAGACTGCAGTCCAAGATCGGCTAGGACCCCATTCACCGTTGCGATCTGCTGTTCATACTCAGGGTGGCTGGCATCAATGACGTGAACCAACAGATTTGCTTCCGCCACTTCTTCCAGGGTGGCCCGGAAAGCTGCTACCAATTGATGCGGCAATTTGCGGATAAATCCTACCGTATCGGTAAAAAGGACTTTTTGCCGGTTAGGCAGTGTCAGCCGCCTGGTGGTTGGGTCCAGCGTGGCAAACAATTTGTCTTCCACAAATACGTCAGCTCCGGTCATGGCATTCAGGAGCGTTGATTTGCCGGCGTTGGTATATCCTACCAGGGAAATTATCGGTAACGGAATATCCTGTCTTTTTTGGCGCTGCAATGAACGGTATTCTTTTAACTTGGTGATTTCTTGGCGCAGTTCTGCTATATGATCCCTGATCCTGCGGCGGTCATATTCTAATTTGCGTTCACCGGGTCCACGCATTGCCCCAATGGCGCCTACCCCGCCTATTTGCTGCGCTAACGCTACTCCTTTGCCGGTCAACCGTGGCAGGAGGTAACTCATCTGGGCCAATTCCACCTGCAGTTTTCCTTCAGCGGTGCGCGCCCTCTGGGCGAATATATCCAGGATCAATTTAGTCCGGTCAACTATCTTAGCTGCAATTAATTCTTCCAGGTTACGCTGCTGGGCCGGGGTCAAGTCATCGTCAAAAATGACGGTTTGCAGGGCATCCTGTTTTACCTTCCGGGCCAGTTCCCGGGCTTTACCCGGCCCGATAAAAAACGCTGGATTATAATAATTGATATGCTGAATAGTAGTGCCCGTGACAAAAGCGCCGGCAGTTTCCGCCAGTCGCTTTAATTCCTCCAGGGAATTCTGAACTTCGCTTAGTTTTTTATGCCGGTCGCGTACCCCTATAAGAATAGTTTTTTCAAACTTATAGTTTAGCATATCTGACCATACTTAGCAATGTTTTATTGTCGAGATTATATTTCACCGGGAACCACCTGATCTCTTTATTAGGCCTGAACCAGGAGAGCTGCCTTTTGGCGTAATGCCTGGTATCAAGTTTGGTTTGAACTAGGGCTGCGGGTAAGGTGATTTTGCCGGCCAGATACTGGCACACCTGGCGGTAACCAAGGCTCTGCATTGGCTTAAGTTCCGGGCCATACCCTCTCATAATAAGTGAACAGACTTCTCTTACCAGTCCTTTCCGGAACATTTCATCTACCCGCCGGTCGATACGTTTATAAAGTGTTTGCCGGTCACAAGATATACCAATGATCTTTGCCTTATAGCGCGGTGGCACAGTTTGCTGATGTAATTGCGAAAAAGGTTTACCAGTCTGGTAAAATATTTCCAAGGCGCGGATAAGTCTGGGCCGGTTGTTGGGATGTATCTTTGCCGCGGCTTTTGGGTCAATTTTAGCCAGTCTTTTGTACAAGTACATCTTTCCATATTTTTTTGCCTTTGCTTCGAGCTCACGCCTAAGTCGCTTATTTGCCGGCGGTGCCGGGCAAAGACCTTCCAGCAGAGCTTTCAGATATAATCCGGTCCCCCCTACGAGAATAACGTTCTTCCCCTTCTTTTCTAAAATCCTGATCCGGTCTGACGCCAGCTTGACGAAGGTGCCGGCATTGAACTCTTCGTCGGGATGGCAGATACTGATGAGATGATGTTTGATCTGGCGGAGTTGTGACGCTGTTGGCTTGGCTGTCCCGATGTTCAGGTACTTATATACTTGCCGGGAATCAAAAGAAATTATTTCCGCGTTCAATTTCTTGGCCAGGACCACGGCCACGCCGCTTTTACCGCTGGCCGTTGGACCAACAATAGCAATTATCATGCGCGCTCGAACCTCTTGTTTAGTTCAGCCCGGGAGAGTTTGATCAGGGTCGGCCGGCCGTGCGGGCAGGTATAAGGATTGGCGGCAGCAGTCAGGGACTTGATGATCGTACTTATTTCGGCCGGCTGCAGTTCGTCTCCGAATCGTACCGCGGCATGGCAGGCCGAAAGCTTAAGGACATTATCCAGTATGGTTTGCTGGATCTCTGTTTTAGCCGGCGAGTCTTTGATATCCTGCAACCTGGACAGTTCCTGTGCTATATCCAGGATGAACTGCCGATCACCTATTTTGTCCAACCTATCCGGCAAAGCCCTGATGAGCAAGATCGTCGCGCCAAAATCCTCCAATTCCCACCCCAACTGGGACATTAAGCTGCGGTGAGCTAGTAATAGATTTTTCGCCGGGAGATCAATTTCCAGGGATATTGGAATGAGCAGTTTTTGTGATTGGATGGTTTTTTGTGCAAACTCTTGTTTTAATTTCTCATACATTATTCGTTCACTGGCCGCGTGCTGGTCAATGATCATTAATTCAGTACCAGAAGCGACGATGATGTAGGCGTTATCAGCCTGGCCCAGGATTTTCAAGTCTCCGAAAGCAGATGTCTTAAACGTTGCCTGGGGTTGGGCCTGATACGAGAACATTTGTTCCTGTACCGTGAGTCGCGTCTGCGCCGGTATATTTTCCGCCTGCACCATAGCTGGTCTGGAATGCTGGTCTAAAGGCCGCTGGTAACCGGCAGGAGAATTCTTCATTTCCCGGATCACTCCTGGCTGGCGCAGAGCAGCGCGGATGGCTTTGACCGTCAAGTCGTGGATTGCGCCTTCATTAGAGAATCTGACTTCGCGTTTGGCCGGGTGAACATTGACATCGACTAATTCGGGATTGATCGTAAAGAAAATAAAAACAGCCGGGTATTTTCTGGCCGGTAACAGGTTATCATATCCGGTAGTCAAGGCATGATTGAGTAAGCGGTGCCGGATGGTACGCTGGTTAACGTAGAAATACTGCTGGTTCCGGCCTGACAAGTCCGCTCTCGGCGCAGTGATATATCCCGTGATGGAGACAAATTTTTGTTCCAGGTTAACTGGCAGCAATTGCTGCTGGATGTCTTTGCCGAAGAGGTCATAAAGGCGCTCTTCTAATTTAAGGGCCGGAGCTAATTTGAATATTTGACGGTCGTTGTTGAGGAGCGTAAAAGCTACGCGGAAATTGGCTATAGCCAGTTCAGTTAACAGGTTTAAAATATGGGAAAATTCAGTCGCGTCGCTTTTCAGGAATTTCAGTCTGGCCGGGGTATTGGCGAAAAGATTTTCTATAGTGACGGTCGTGCCTGGCTTGGCCCCTTCTTCTCTCTGCGCCAGGATTTTCCCACCCTGAATTACTATTTTGGCAGCTGACAATGCCTCTGGGGTACGGGTGACCATCGTGATCTTGCTGACCGCGGCTATACTGGGTAAAGCTTCTCCCCTAAATCCAAGCGTGTTCAGAATAGTCAGGTCATTGAACGCCGAGATCTTACTCGTGGCATAACGCTGAAAAGCCAGCGGCACTTCCCGCGGCGGTATACCGTGTCCGTTATCCGCTAGCTGGATCAAATTCTTGCCGCCATTTTTGATCTCTAGCGTAATAGCCATAGCCCCGGCATCGAGGGAATTTTCCAGCAATTCCTTGACTACAGAAGCTGGTCTCTCGATGACTTCCCCGGCGGATATTTTATTGATGACCTCTTCAGGCAATATGGCTATATGTTTCTGATTCATCTACTTTTCAGTCTTCCTTCGTTGATATTCTAAAACACGGGTCTCAGAGTATTAGGTTATCCCCTGCTAATCCCGATAAATCGGGATCAAAGACGCGGGGAACAAGTCAGGAAGTGGATATCAGGATATTAGGACATCAGGTACTGCCCTTCCTGATATCCTGGTAACCTGATAATCAACTCCTGATCACCTGATAATCTGATCCGCTGTAGTTTATTTCTTGCACTTTTCCCCGCACAGGGTATGGTAGGCGCATTTATGCCCATAGCAAATGTCAATGATACCCAGAATACGGCGGTCAAGGCACATTTCAAAGTCTTCGGCCATCCGGGTAATATGGTCCCTGATCTTGGACTCGACACTAGTGAAATTAAAAGTGATCAGGAATGATCCCTGCTTTTCATATATCCTTTTTGCTTTGCCCTTAAAATGGACATTGTGGAATCCAGGCATGTTAATCGAGATTTCCAGCTCGACATTGACAGGTAAAGCGACGAAGGTAGCTATCTGCATGCCTCCGGCTGACAAGTTGCCCATAAATCCGGGAATAGGCTTGTCAATATGCAGCTGCGGCGCCTTAATGGTGATCGGTTCCAACAACGAGGTCAAGACGGGAACGCGCTTGTGTATTCTTCTTTCCGGATGGTGTTTCAGGCGATGATACGTCATTTAATAACCCCCTTTGAAATTATCCCTTGGTTGGTTTAGCTTAGCCAGACAGCAGGGGAGAATTTGGCATTATTCTTTGCTTTTGGTTTCTCCAAACAGCAGCATTTGTGATTTTTTCATTTTAGGCGGCGCCAGCTTGGGGACCCCGTCTTCCCGGTAACTATTGGTTTCCAGATCGTCCAGGATCTGTCTGGAGCGTTCTATTATCGAAAGCGGCAACCCAGCTAATTTGGCCACCTGGATACCATAGCTTTGGTCAGCCGCTCCAGGTACGACTGTGCGTAAAAAGACGATCTTATCCTGCCATTCCCGGACCAGGACATTGTAATTTTTTACCTGCGGCAGGGTCTGGGACAGTTCTGTCAATTCGAAATAGTGCGTGGCAAATAAAGTGCGGAACCCTTTCTCATGCAGGAATTCCACCACGGCCCAGGCGATGCTGATACCGTCAAAAGTGCTGGTGCCGCGGCCGATCTCATCCAGGATGAGCAGACTGCGCCTGGTGGCGTTATTGAGAATATTAGCTGTTTCAGTCATTTCCACCATAAACGTGCTTTCTCCCCTGGCGATATTCTCCCCGGAGCCAATACGGGTGAAAATCCGGTCAACAATACCGATCCGGGCTTCTTTGGCCGGTACGAACGAACCGACCTGCGCCATCAGAACGCATAAAGCCACCTGCCTAATATAGGTTGATTTGCCAGCCATATTCGGTCCGGTAATAATATGGATCTGATTTTCGGCCATATCCAGTAAAACATCATTAGGAACGAAGCTGTCAGAGGTAAGCAGCATTTTTTCTACCACCGGATGGCGGCAGTCCTGCAAGGAAATCACACCGCCGTCATCTATGTCCGGCTTGACGTAATCATTGCTGCTGGCTATTTCGGCAAACGCTATCAACACATCTAATTGCGCCAGGCTGGCCGCTGTTTTTTGAATCGGCGCCGTTTCTTTAGCGATCTCTAATCTGACTGAATTAAAAACTTCATATTCCAGCTTATTGGTTTCTTCCTCGGCCCGCAGGATCAAGGTTTCATGGTCTTTTAATTCCGGGGTGATAAATCGTTCCGCATTCACTAATGTCTGTTTGCGCACGTAATCCAGCGGCACCGCCGCCAGATTGGCTTTGGTCACTTCAATATAATAACCAAAAATAGAATTAAAACGCACTTTCAAGGAATTAATACCGGTACGTTCTTTTTCCTGGCTCTCCAGATTAGCCAGGAATTCTTTACTGGAGGATTTAGCGGCCTGCAATTTATCCAGATCGGCATGATAACCGCGCTTGATCACGCCGCCTTCTTTCACGCTGACCGGAGGTTCATTCGTGATGGCTTTAGCTACCAGTGCGGCAATCTCGAGCAGCGGTTTAATATTATCCATTATTTCTACCAGGAGTTCTGAACGGAGGTTTAAACCATATTCTTTGATTCTGGGCAGTAAATAGAGCGAGTTTTTTAATCCGACCAGGTCCCGGGGATTGGCCGTACCGCAGTTGATCCGGGAAATAAGCCGTTCAAAATCCGCAACTTCTTTAAGCAGTTCGCGGACATTAAGCCGGCTAATAACGCGGTTGTATAGTTCTTCTACGGCTAGCAGACGGCGATTAATTTGCTCGGTTTTGATGAGTGGTTGGGACAGCCAGCGTTTTAGCAGGCGTGAGCCCATCGGGGTTTGCGTGCCATCGAGCGTTTCCAGCAATGTGTGCTGTGTTGAACCTTCCTGCCGGTTGGTCATGATCTCCAGGTGTCGCCAGGTACTTTCGTCCAGGATCATATGGTCCTCTACGTTGTAATAGGTGATCCGTTGGAGATGCGCTAATGATGATTTTTGGGTCTCTTCCAGGTAATCTATGATCGCTCCCGCGGCCTGCACCAACGTCAACAAGTTGTCCAGGCCAAAACCCTTTAAAGTTCCGACATTGAAATGAGTAATTAATTTAACGTAATTGTTCTGATAGTTGAAAGCCCAATCTGCGCGGTAGTTTAAATATTTTTGCTGGTGCTGGATTATTTTATTGATCTTATTATTGGTTTTGGCAGATTCGGGCAGCAATAATTCAGCCGGGGAAAGACGCGCTATTTCTGTGCTGAGTTGTTCAAAACAGGTATCTCCCTTGAATTGGGTAGCCATAAATTCACCGGTGGAAATATCCACTGTTGCCAGGCTGGCGGTTTTTGCTTCCGGATCAACCGCCACCGCGCTCAAAAAGTTATTATTGGCTCTTTCCAGGAGATTATCTTCCAGGATCGTTCCGGGAGTGATAATGCGGACTATTTCCCGTTTAACTAACCCTTTGGCTGTCGCCGGATCTTCAGTTTGTTCGCACACCGCTACTTTATGGCCTGCCCTGATCAGCTTGGCAATATACCCGGTAGCGCTATGGTGCGGCACTCCGCACATTGGCACCTGATGCCGCGCCGTCAACGTTATCTGGAGCAGTTTAGCTGCCAATTTGGCGTCATCCCCGAACATCTCGTAAAAATCCCCCAGTCGGAAAAACAAAAGCGCCTGCGGGTATTGTGTTTTGAGCCGCTGGTATTGTTCCATCAAAGGGGTCAATTTTGTGGTAGTCATTGTTCTTTTACCATCTGCAGATGATTAGTTGTTTTAGTTTCTGCATGAGCTTTAGCCGTTGATACGTATATAAAACCGATTTTACAAAATTTCTGGTTTCTTGGTACGGTATCTGGTCGATTTCCAGCGGCTTATTGCCGGTTTTCCAGCTTTTGACCAGGTTCTTACCGGCGTTATAACTGGCTAAGAGAGCTACCTGGTCCGCGCCGCATTCCATTTTTAATTCATCCAGATAATAACAACCGATCTCAATATTGATCTCAGGCGCGTAGAGGTCAGGCGGTTGAAAATTAGCGATTCCTAATTTACCGGCGACATCCCGGCCTGTTTCCGGCATGATCTGCATCAAGCCGATCGCTCCTACCGGTGACTGGGCCTGGGCCCAGAATTTACTCTCCACTTTGATGATCGCCGCCACCAGTAAGGGATCTATCTTGTATCTTCCCGCATATTTATTAAGAATATCGCCGTAAAAAATTGGATTCAGCTTATTCCAAAAGTAATTAGTGCTGAGCCACAGAATCCCGGCTAATACTAGTATGGCGCTAATGATGAAACGGTTCCGTTTTTTCATTGTCTGGGCATAGCTCCGGGTTTATAGGTGACCTTATCCTTGATTTCCATATAATCTTCAATTTTTTGCAGTCGGTGTTTGAGTGAGACAATGCGGATGGAAGCCGGGATCAGCGCCCAAATAAAGCCAATCAGGATAGAACCAAAGATCACTATTACTAGCGAAATTTCCGTAGATTGCCATTCAAAAAACTTAATGATAATCGGAGAATTATTCTGCGTCGAAAAAATGGCGATAAAAATGGTAATGACGAGAAAGAAAAGAAGCTTGAAAGCTAACATGGTGAGTGCCCCCTTCATATCCGAATCTTATTTCACTATCTTATAGCAGATTTTCCGAAAAGTGTCCAGTTTTTAGCTGAGGCGATCTTGACCGGGATGAGTTGCCCGATGTATAAGGGCGGTCGCTGGTCGCTGGTCGCTGATCGCTGGTCAGGCGCAAGCGAGGTATTGATGATGACGGTGCGGTAGCCGGCAGTCTTGCCGAACAGGTTTTTGCCATCCGTGGCCAGGTTCTCTACCAATACTTCGACGTTCTGACCGATCAAGCTATGACTGAGCTTCCTGGCTATCTTTTGCTGGGCCTGGTTGATCAACGCCAGCCGCCGCTGTTTTTCAGCCGCGCTGACATCATCAGCCAACCCAGAGGCGGTTGTTCCTGTCCGGGGCGAATACTTGAAAACAAAAGAAGCGTCGAATTTGGCCCGCTTAACTAGAGACAAAGTTTTCTGAAAATCCTTTTTGGTCTCTCCCGGGAAACCGACTATGATGTCAGTAGTGATGGCTAGGTCCGGCTTTGACCGGCGTAATTTTTTGACCAGGTCCAAGAAATGCGCGGCCGTGTAACCGCGGTTCATCGCTTGCAGTACCTGGTCAGAACCAGACTGGAGCGGCAAGTGAATATGGCCGCAGACTTTGTCCAGCTTACCGATCATCTTGATCAATTTGTCGGACATGTCTTTGGGATGGTTGGTCATGAACCTGACGCGCTGCAACCCGGGCAAGCTACTGATCTTCTTTAACAGGGTACTGAAATCATTCTTGCAATCGTGATAGCTGTTCACGTTCTGGCCCAGCAGGGTCACTTCCCGATAGCCTTTCTTGACCAGGTCCCTGACCTCTGCCACTATGTTTTTTAGCGGGCGGGATATCTCCTTGCCTCGCACAAAAGGTACCACGCAATAGGCGCAGTAATTTTCGCAACCCTGCATGATTGTCACCAGAGCTTTTACTTTATTGGTATGGATCACGGGGAAATTCTTTTTGATGTAACTGGTTTGGCTTTTGATGGCCAATTGTTTCTGGCCGGTTTTTGTGAAAGCTTGGATGATCTTAGGCAGGTCATAAATATTGGCCGGGCTGATGACCATATCCACGAACGGATATTTCCTGAAGATCTCTTCCCCCATCTTTTTGGCGATACAGCCAGCGACGCAGAAAACAGGCTTTTTAGCCTTTTTCGGTGCCTGATGAAACAGATCCCATAAATTGGAAAAAGCGCGTTCTTCGGCATGTTTCCGCACGCTGCACGTATTGATGATGATCAGTCCGGCATCTTTCGGCTCGAATACCTGCTGATACCCATGCTCATGCAAAATACCGGACATAAGTTCGGAGTCGTAGATGTTCATTTGGCAGCCC
>JACRDM010000053.1 GCA_016218565.1 Elusimicrobiota bacterium
ATCCGCTTGACGCTAATTATATTCTTAATATATTTCAATTCTTCGATTTTGAGCGCATACGCTACACCTATATATATAAGAACCCCGATCATTAGCGATATCACCACCCAGTGCCTGGTGAAATAACAAGCCAGGCCCATGATCAGCGCCGCGATTATAGACTTCTGCATGCTTACCCATATTTGCCTTGCTCCCAAAGCCCCGAGGCGTTGTCTTAGAATATAAAGCAAAGCTCCCATGTTAAAGACAGCAGAAAGGCTGGTGGCCAGAGCCAACCCGCCAACGCGCATGAATTGCATCAGGATAATATTTAAGATCGCATTCAACATCATAGCAACAATAGCTATTTTGATCGGGGTCTTAGTATCCTGCAAAGCATAGAAAGCCATGGCCGCGACCCTGGCGCCGGCAAAGAAAACCAAACCCAGAGCATAATAAGCCAACGCTAAATTAGTGAGCGCGGTTCCCTGGGCATTGAAGGCCCCGTGTTCAAACAATAATTTTATGGCCGGCGGGCCTAATACCATCAGTCCTATGGTTGCCGGGATCAGAGTAAATACGATCAGGCGCAGGCTTAAAGAAAAAGTCTGTTTTAACTGGCGCAAATCCTGCTGAGCGGCAGCCAGACTCATCGTCGGCAAAGCCACCGTGGCTACGGAAATGCCAAAAAGCGCCAGCGGCAACTGGTAAAGCCGGTTGGCATAATATAAGGCCATAATACTGCCATCCTGTAAAAAGGTAGCACAAATCTGGTCAACGAGCACGTTAAGTTGCCTGACCCCGCTGCCTATGGCTACCGGTATTATTAACACCCCTATTTTCCTGATTTCCGGAGTGATCCGGAAAATCAACTTATTGAGGAAACCATTTTTTGCCAAGGCCGGTATTTGCCATAAGAACTGGAATAATCCGCCTAATAATACTCCCCAGGCTAATCCCTCTACCGGCACTTTCATCAGGGGTACCAGCCATATTACGGCGGCTATTTCAAAAACAGACAACATCATCGGCGCCACCGCCGGCACAAAAAAGACCTGCAGGGAATTTAATACGCCCGTCGCCAAAGCCGACAGGCTGATAAAGGCAATGAAAGGGAACATGATCCGGGTCAAAGTGACGGCTCTGGCTATTTGTTCCGGCTTATCCCACCAACCCCAGGCCATGATCCGGACAATGACCGGAGCAAAAACCATCCCAAATAAGGTAACGCCAGAAAGGATAATGAGCATAATCCCAACACCAGCGCTGTAGAGGGAAGCAGCCTCGTTTTTCCCCTTCTTGACCAGGCATTCACTGAATACCGGGATAAATCCGCTGGACAGGGAGCCTTCACCTAACAGATCACGCCATAAGTTAGGAATGCGGAAGGCCAAATAGAAAGTATCCGCCGCCCACCCGTTGCCGAAGCGGCTGGCGACGGCCATATCCCGCGCATACCCTAAAATACGGGATAAGAGAGTCGCGCTAGACACACTGCCTATTGATTTAGTGATTTTTGTAGACATGCTTTTAACCCTTGACAGTCTCTAACAAATATGCTAAAATTATAAAATAAGTTTAGTTCTAATCTGCGTAATCCCTGCCAGCAGGCAGGGCTTTTCAAAATCTGTGTAATCACTTTTAAAAGGAGGAACAGGGAATGACAAAATTGAAAATGGGACGGCATACTTCGGCGATCAAAGAATCACGCAAAAATATAGCTCGTCACCGCACCAACAGCCAGATCAAAAACCAGATCAAACAACTTATCAAGGACGTCAGCGCGGCCATCGCCAAAAAAGATTCAGCTGCGGCTAAGAGCACTATGCTGAAAGCTTTTACCGCCTTGGACAAAGCTGCCAAGAAAAACATTCTGTCCAAGAATAACGCCAGCCGCAAGAAATCCAGAATGGCTTTGAAAGTTAAGACACTCGTATTACCGGCATAGATCAATTATCAAATGTTCCAAAGCCCATAGCGGGTCCTGCCGGCCACTCTTTATGGCTAGATCAGTATCTGCTATTTTTTTATGTTTGCTTAAAAGCTCAGCCAGGTTAAATTTAGGTAAGTTTTCCACGAATTCCCTTTGCTCATCAAACTTCTTAATATTAAACTTTTTCATGATATCGCCTGGACTGGCCTGTTGGGATTGCATCTCTTTGGCGATCAATAGTCTGCGCCAGGACTGTGAGATAATCCATAAAGCCTGCGTGGACGCTCCTCCTTCGGCAAATAGATCCTGCAACGCTAATAGCGCTCGATCCAGGTCCCGGGCCGCCACTGCTTTTTCCAGCCGAACCACGGGCGCTGCATACGACCTGAATATATTTTTTTGCGCGGCCGCGAGAGTGACTCTTTTATCAGCCGGTAAAGACACCACCAATTTGCTGATCTCAGAATCAAGGTTAGCCAGATTAGGTCCCACTGCCTCTAATAAAAAATCTATAGTTTCAGGATTAACCGCCTTCTGATAGCCGCGAAATTTTTGTTCAACCCACTTTTTCAGTTCATTCTTGAACAGCGGCCAAAAAACCACCTCATACTCTTTCAGCGCCGCATAAAACTCAGTTTTGCGGCTGCGGTTATCAAGCTTGCCGGCCACGAGTACCAAGCAGGTACTCGGATTGGGCTGTTCAATATAGCTAAGCAGCTTGGCTTTGTCCTGGAACTTCTCGATTTCCTGTACCACCACCAGGCGCCGGTCAGACCGGAAAGGCAAAGCCTGACATTGGTCGATAAGAGCGCCCGCAGAAACCTCTTTCCCATACAAAAGCGCGTAATTAAAATCTTTTTGGTCCTCAGTTACCAGCTTTTTGTAAAGAACCTGCAAAGCTTCCCTTTTCAGGAACTCTTCTTCCCCATAAAAGAAATATACCGGCGCTATCTTGTTTTTAGCTATTTGTTGCAGCAAGTCCTGATATTTCATTAAACAAACTCCAAAAATCAAAAATTTAAACTACAAACAAAAAATCCAAAATATAAAATCTTTTCACCTTAATTTTTATTTTCGATATTCGATTTTTGATATTTCTCCAATCACCACCAACCCACCACTGTCCGCCGGACAATATCGCGCGACAACAGGTCAGTCACCGCTTCCTGCGCATCATTCTCTGTTTCTACCAGCTGGCCGGCTTTCACTGTCACATAGTAGGCATAATCCTCATGGATGTTACTTTCGGTCCAGAGCGTGGTCCCCTGGATCTGGTCCTTGAAGGTAATGTTGACGCCGATATACAGTTTGTATTGCTCGATAATACTCTGAGCGTCATAACTGACTGGCGCTAGATCGTAACGCACAATCACCCCAGTCAATAAAGCATCTGCCTCTTCGGCCTTAACAATCTCCAGCCGTCCGTCACGGAGAAACTCTTCAATCACTTTTTTAGTAAGTTTATCTTCGATGCCATACTGCACCGAATTACTGCTGAAATTATTGACGGCTATTTTTTTAATATGCGTAGGCAGTACAGACACAGGTTGTTTGTCACCGCAGGCAGATAGGCTAAGTATAGCCATGAATAGCACAATGATACCAAGTTGAATTTTTGAAACCACGATTACCTCCTTTAAAAGTTTTGAGGTAGGACTTAGGTCCTACGTCTTACGTCCTATATCAAGCAACTACAAAATTAACCAACTTGTTCGGGACATAAACGACTTTGACGATTTTTTTGCCGCTGATCCGGGCTTTAACCTTTTCATCTGCGGCAGCCAAGCGCTGGGCTTCCTCTGCCGCCACATCCGGGCGTACAGCTAGATGGCTGCGCACTTTACCATTGACTTGCACGACGATCTCGATCACCTCTTCTACCATAGCGCTATCGTCATACGTTGGCCAAGAGAGAGAGAGCAGGCTTTCCCGGTAACCCAGGCGGTGCCACATCTCCTCGGCAATATGCGGCGTGAACGGAGAAATAAGAATGACCACGGTCTCCACTGCTTTACGGAAATCAGCGATCGCAACCTGGGACTTGGCATCATATATGGCATTAACCAATTCCATCAAGGCAGCGATCGCGGTATTAAACCCAAACTCCTTTTCCAGATCATTGGTAATCTTCTTGATGGTAGCATGGACCTTGCGGTTCAAGTCGCGGGTAGCTTGTTCATTATGATCAGTATGGCCGACAGAAGCATCCATTTCCTGATCCACCAGCCGCCAAACCCGGGTCAGAAAACGCCACGCCCCTTCCACCCCGGTACCGCTGTATTCCAGGTCCTTTTCCGGAGGAGAAGCGAACAAGATGAACAAACGCATGGTGTCGGCGCCATACTTTTCAATGATCTGGTCAGGATCAACAATATTTCCCTTGGACTTGCTCATGGCCGAACCACCCAGGGTCACCATTCCCTGGTTGAGCAGGTTCATAAATGGTTCATCGCCTTTTAACAGCCCCAGGTCACGCATGACTTTGTGGAAAAAACGGGCATAGATCAGGTGCAGGCAGGCATGTTCCGCGCCGCCGATATATTGATCCACCGGCAGCCAATAATCAGCTTGCTCTTGGCTAAAAGGCAGCTGTTCATTATGCGCGTCACAATAACGGGCATAATACCAGCTGGAATCAACAAAAGTATCCATGGTATCTGTTTCCCGTCGCGCCGGCCCTTTACATGTGGGGCAGGTGGTATTGACAAATTCCGCCACATGGGACAAGGGCGATTCTCCTTGGCCAGTAAACGCCACGTTATTAGGCAATACTATGGGCAAATCCTGCTGTGGCACAGGCACTAGGCCGCAGGTAGCGCAATATATCACTGGAATAGGCGTGCCCCATAATCGTTGACGGGAAATTAACCAGTCCCGGAAACGATAATTAACTGCTTTTTTGCCTTTATTCTCTTGCCGCAGAAAAGCAGTGACTTTATCTACGCCTTCTTTAGAAGGAAGACCATTAAACTGGCCTGAGTTTATCATCAGACCTTCTTCCACATAGGCCTCTTTTAAATCACCGGCCGTTGATTTGCCATCTTTATTGATCACTTCTTTGACCGGCAATTTATATTCCCCGGCAAAGGCAAAATCCCGGGTATCATGTGCCGGCACAGCCATCACCGCGCCGGTACCATATTCAAAGAGCACATAATTAGCGATCCAGACCGGTATTTTATCGCCAGTTACCGGGTTTTGGCAATACGCTCCGATAAACAGGCCTTCTTTTTTAACCTCTTCAGAGGTGCGCAGGATTTTATTCTGTTTTTTCACTTTATTGACAAACTCGCGAACTTCCTGGGCTAATTTCGTTCCTGCCGCCAGTTTTTCTACGAAAGGATGTTCAGGAGCCAGTACCATATAGGTGACCCCGCACAAAGTGTCGGGCCGGGTAGTGAAAACCTTAATCACTTTATCACTCCCGACTAACTTGAAATCAATTTCCGTCCCATAGCTTTTGCCGATCCAGTTTTCCTGCATGGCCAGCACTTTTGGCGCCCAGCCACCCTTGATCAATTGGTGCCCGGACAGGAGTTCTTCAGTATAAGCAGTAATTTTAAAATACCACTGTTCCAGTTCTTTCTGCAGGACTTGCGCTTCGCACCGCCAGCAGAGTCCTTGCTCCACTTGCTCATTAGCTAATACTGTTTCGCATGAGGGACAGAAGTTCACCAATGACTTCTTCCGGTAAACCAACCCCTTTTCCAATAACTTGATGAAAAACCACTGATTCAATTTATAATACTCTGGATCACACGTGGCGAATTCCCGGGACCAGTCATAACCAATACCCATCTTCTTAAGCTGGACCGTCATGTGTTTGATATTATCCTGGGTCCATTGTTCCGGCTGGATCTTATTTTTGATCGCCGCATTTTCCGCCGGCAAGCCGAAAGCATCCCACCCTATCGGATGCAGGACATTATATCCTCTCATCTTCCGGTAACGATTGATCAAGTCTCCCAGGGTATAATTACGCACATGCCCCATATGCAGACGGCCGCTGGGATAAGGGAACATTTCCAGAATATAGAACTTCTTTTTATGCTGGTCCATCTGGGACTGAAAAAGCTTATGCTCTTCCCAGTATTTCTGCCATTTGGCTTCTACTTCCTGGGGCCGATACGTTTGTTCAATCATTTAAATTCCTTTGGGCGGATAGCGTTTAGCGGGTAGCGTATAGAAATCAAGAATGTGCCTTGTTTTCCTATCCGCTCTACGCTCTACGCTTTACGCTAGTTTCACGATTTAACCAGGTGTATAAAAAATTCTTTATTCCCCGCCGGTCCCAGCAAGGGAGATTCGATGATCCCCAGCACTTCCATAGCCTGGATCTGCGAGAATATTTTAATCCGGTCAATAATCTCCACATGCACCGCTGAATCCCTGACCACGCCCCCTTTGGAAACCCTTTTTGGGCCAGCTTCAAATTGAGGTTTGATCAAGGCGATTATTTCCCCTTTTACTTTAACTAATTTATAGACGGCAGGCAAGACCTTATCCAGTGAAATAAAGCTGACATCGATCACGGCCAGGTCAGGGGTTTCCGGCAAACCATTTTTTTCAAAATAGCGGATATTGGTGTTTTCAATATTGATTACCCTGGGATCATGGCGTAGTTTTACAGCCAGTTGGCCATGCCCGACATCCAGAGCGTATACTTTTTTAGCTCCATGTTGCAATAAACAGTCAGTGAACCCGCCGGTAGATGCTCCGACATCAAGACAGATCTTGTCAGTGACGGTAATATTGAAACTGTCCAGCGCTTTTTCTAATTTTTGTCCGCCGCGTGAGACAAACCGCAATGTCTGCTTGATCTCCAAAGGAGCATTCATGGCCACCATGGTACCGGCTTTGGTCACAGACTGGCCTTCAATCAGAACTAAACCAGCCATGATCATAGCTTGCGCCTGGTGGCAACTTTCTACTAATTCTTTCATAACCAAGAGTTGGTCCAGTCGCATTTTACCCTGGTTTGCGCTCATCTCAATTCCTTGGTATAATTTCATTATACCTGATTACACAGATTATCAGGCATAGATTACACAGATTAATTCATAGTATAGTAATTTGAAAATCCTATACTTTAGACTTACTTCCACAATTATAACAACCTCTTTTTATTTATTATTTACAAATTCCTTCGTTATCCGGTAGATTCCTGCTCCGGTTAACCCATACTTTTCACGGAGTATCTTCATGCTGCCATGCTCAATGAATTTATCAGGCAAGCCAATATTCTTCAATCTTAAGCCCTCTCTAGACAGCAATTCAGTCACCGCGCTGCCAAACCCGCCAGTAATTACGTTTTCCTCAACCGTTACCAGACACTTCACTTTTTTAGCTAACAAACGAATAAGATCCCCGTCTAAGGGTTTGACAAAACAGGCATTAACTACTGTAGCTTTGATCTTATCTTTCAATAATAATTTCGCTGCTTCTAGCGCCGGGTAAACCATAGCGCCAATAGCCAGAATAGCCACGTCATCACCTTCCACCAGCACTTCAGCCTTGCCAATAGCTATCTTTTTAAACTCTTTATCCAGCTTAATCCCCAAGCCTGGGCCGCGGGGATACCGCAATGCCACAGGCCCTTTATGGGCTATAGCAGTATGCATCATGTGTTGTAATTCATTTTCATCCTTAGGAGACATAACCACCATATTTGGCGCGGTACGCATAAAGGAAAGATCAAAAACCCCATGATGCGTGGGACCATCCTCTCCCACAAGACCGGCCCGGTCCAGAATAAACACTACCGGTAAATTCTGCAAAGCAATATCATGGATTACCTGGTCATAAGCACGTTGCATAAAGGTTGAATAAATGGAAACTACCGGTTTTAAACCGCTGGCGGCTAAACCGCCGGCAAATACAACGGCATGTCCTTCGGCAATACCAACATCAAAAAACCGTCCGGGGAATTCTGCCGCAAAGTAATTGAGCCCGGTACCATCACTCATCGCCGCGGTCACTCCGACGATCTTATCATTTTCCCTGGCTAACCGCACCATCGTCTTGCCAAAAATCTCAGTATAAGAAATAGCCTCGTCTTTTGCTTCTGATTCACCGGTAATGATGTTAAATTCACCGATACCGTGAAACCTGGTCGGTTCCTTCTCCGCCGGTTTATAGCCCTTGCCTTTTTTAGTCACGACATGGATACATACCGGCCCGGTCATACCTTTAACCGTTTCAAATATCTCGGTCAGGCGATTCAGGTCATGACCCTCAAAAGGCCCCAGATAGGCAAATCCCATTTCCTCAAAGAACATACCGGGAAAAAGCAGGACCTTGACCCGTTTGGCGATAGTAGTCAGACGTACGCCCATCACTGACATGCGGGTTAAGAAGCGCTCTGCTTTCCTGGTTAATTTTTTGTAAAGACCGCCGGTAATGATCTTGGTTAAATATCCGGCAAAAGCGCCGATCTTGCGCGAAATGAACATTTCATTGTCATTTAGGATGACGATCAGGTCGCGATGCAAGTGGCCGGCGTTATTCAGCGCCTCAAAAGCCAATCCGCCGGTCATAGAACCATCACCGACCACGGCTATCACTTTATAATTTTCCTGGCGCAGATCACGCGCTACCGCCATACCCAGCGCCGCGCTGATGGAGGTAGAAGCATGCCCCACGACGAAAGTATCATTTTCACTCTCGTCTGGTTTAGGAAAACCGCTAAGGCCGCCATATTGCCGCAAGGTCTGGAACTTGTTCCGTCTGCCGGTTAATAATTTATGGGCATACGTCTGGTGGCCTACATCCCAGACGATCTTATCCTGAGGAGCATGGAATATATAATGCAGGGCAATAGTCAACTCCACCGCTCCCAAACTGGAAGCTAAATGACCACCGGTATGAGAGACAGTATCAATGATCTTGGTCCTGATCTCCTCAGCTAATTTAGGCAGTAATTCCTTCTTAATCATTTTCAAGTCTGCCGGCTTATCGACTTTTTCCAATATTGCCATAATCCACCTAAATATAAAATAAATTCCAAATTCTAATATCTAAGCTCTAAACAAATTCAAATCACCAAATTTCTAAATCCGAAACGTTTTGAATTTTGAGATTAAATATTGTTTAGATATTAGAATTTCGTGCGTGTTTTTATTAGTATTCTCTCTCTACGATATAATCAGCCAGAGCTGCCAGAATATATTTCTTCCGGCCAAAAGTAGTTATTGCTTTTTTAGCCTCAGCAATCAATTGTGCCGCTTCCTTTTGCGACCATTCTAAACCATACAGCGAAACATAGGTCAGCTTCTTATTTTGCCGATCGCTGCCGGTTTTGCCTAATTTTTTCTTATTGCCTATGACATCCAAAACATCATCCATGATCTGGAAGGATAAACCGATCTTTTCTGCATAGACGGTCAAAGCCTTAAGCTGCCGGCTGGAGGCCTTAGCTAATATCGCTCCAGCCAAAAGACTGGCTTTGATCAAGGCTACAGTTTTATGGTTATGGATATACGTCAGGGCTTGCTTTTTAGCGCTTATTTTTTCTTGGCTGCTATCAGAACTCTGGCGCGTATCAATTAGTTGGCCGCCGATCATGCCTGGCCCGCCGGCACAACCAGACACCAGGGTGATCACGTTGAGCACTTGCTCTATTTTTATTCCTTTGACCGCGGCATTGGCCGCTAATAAGCCAAACGCTTCAGTCAAAAGGGCATCCCCAGCTAATATCGCCACATCCTCGCCGAATTTTTTATGGCTGGTCAGCCGTCCCCGGCGATAATCATCATTATCCATCGCCGGCAGATCATCATGGATCAGAGAATAAGTATGAATATATTCCAAAGCACAGGCTGTAGGCATTACTTTTTTTTCATCTCCGCCACAGACCCGGGCGCCTTCCAGGACCAGAAACGGGCGCAGCCTCTTGCCGCCAGCAAAAATACTATACCTCATGGCCTTATACAACAGCGGCGGATATTGCTCCTGGAGGTATTTATTGAGCGCTATATTTATTACTATGGTTTTTTCAGGCAGGTACTTTTTTAGGTCAAAATCAGAACAACTCGTTCCCATCAGCTCCGGCTTCCTTTTTTAAGGGTTTCTTTTCCAGTTGGCCTTCCTTATTTTTCATCAAGACTTCAATTTTCTTTTCTGCTTCCTCTAATTTACCGGAGCAAAGCCGGGACAACTTGATCCCCTCTTCAAATATCTTCAGGCTCTCATCCAGAGCCAATTCCCCCGCTTCCAACTGGGAGACGATCTTCTCCAACCGTTCCAGCGCATCTTCAAATTTGATCTTTTCGTTATTATCTTCTTTGGCTTTAGCCATTCTTACCTCCGGATTAGTGTACCAGTTAAAACGACAGGCCGTTGCCAGTAAGAGCGAGAAGCAATAAAAACAAAAGGATGTTTACTTACCACTGTTCTCTTCTTTTATTCAACCCCCATCGGGCGACCAATGCTTTTTTAGCCTTTCCTGAAATTCACGGCGATCTTTCTCTTGTTCCTAAGTTTTTCTTGAATGATCATTGAGCTGGCGTCACCCCTGGATTTTTGTATTCTGCAGCCTATTCGTCCAACCTCTAATTTGCCGGGAAAGAGAGTCAACCTGTAATTTCAAATCTGAAATTTGCCTGCCCCCGTGTATCGTTTCTCAGAGAGAAACAGCGTGGGGAGATTTCAAATCATTGAAAACCGGCACATCTTCAAACCGTTCAAACTTCACCTGGCACCCTTCTTAAATGAATTTACATTACTGCCTTCTTCTATCTTCTTTACTTCTGCCTCTATCCTACCCTGCCAAAGCTGGATCGAAACTATATCCTTAATTTTAATCTGCTCTCCAGAATTAACTATTTTTTTATCAGCCACGTACACGATCGAATAACCGCGTTCCAGGACTCCCAGCGGACTGAACGCATTCAACTGCCCGGCCAGATAGAACAGCTTTGTTTTTTTAGTTTCAAAATAACGTTCAAACTGGACCCGGAGCATATTTTCCATCTCTTTGAATTTATTCCAGTATACTTCAAAAAGATGACTGGCTTTCTGCGCAATTCTCTCTAACAACTCATCCACCTGCTGCTGCCTTTCCTCCAGGCGTTCCAACGGCCGGGTCAATACCGATGAAGTAATAGCATACTCTACCCGGAGCCTATAATTATCCACGACGTGCGTAAAATAAGTTATCAGCTTGTCTTGGGCATTTTGCACCCGCTCAACCAGGGTTTTCTTTTCTTTCACCACTAATTCCGCCGCATTACTGGGTGTCGCTGCCCGCAGGTCAGCCACAAAATCAGCAATCGTCACATCATATTCATGGCCTACCGCGCTGATCACCGGGAGACGAGAGGCATATATTGCCCGGGCCACTATTTCTTCGTTAAAAGCCCCTAGATCTTCGCTACTACCGCCGCCCCGGCCAACGATTATCACATCCAACTCAGAATACTGCTGGTTCAAGTCATCAATTGCCTGGGCAATCTGGTTCTTAGCATCATCGCCTTGGACTTGCACCGGGTAGATTAATATTTCCAGATTACTATAACGGTCAGTCAGGATCTTCAGCATATCGTGGATAGCAGCACCGGTGAGAGAAGTGACAATGCCTATTTTCTGTGGCAGGACTGGGATCGGTTTTTTATGAGCCGGGTCAAAGAGCCCTTCCTGTTTCAATTTTACTTTTAACTGTTCAAAAGCCAGCGCCAAGGCTCCTATCCCTGCGGGCTCCATTTGCGAGATAATGATCTGGTATTTTCCGCCCGGGACATAGATGCTGACCTTGCCGCGAATGATCACTTTAAGACCGTCTTCTACTTTGAATTTCAAAACCGCGGCGGCAAAACGGAACATCACTGCGCCGATCTGCCCGCTTTCGTCTTTCAAGGTAAAATAAAGATGCCCGCTGGCATTCGGACGGTAATTGGATATCTCCCCGGCCAGCCAAATATCAGGAAACTCTGCCTCCAGCCGCTCTTTCAGCAGATTATTCAACTCGCTTACTTTAAAAACATATCTTTCCTGCTGCATTAGTTAATCGCCTATAATCTTATTGAGTTTCTTCTCCAGACGCATTTCTTTGCTTTTTTGCCTTAATTCTTTCTCATTAAAATCCTTTTTATTTTTATTTATCTTCAACAGTTGCTGGATATCATAAATATCCAAAGGACCGCCGGCTCTTAATTTCATAACTATTAATTCCTCCGCTTTAATGACCGGGATACTTATCTTACCCATTTTTACTTCGATTGTGGCTTGGGCAAATTCCTCTTCCCATGTTTTTGTGGCAATAATCAACTGTACTGAAACCTTTTCCAAACGAACCGGAACCTGCAAATCCAATAACAAACCAATGGGATCAGCATAACCACCTTTATGAACAGTAAACTTAATTTTATGCTTTGTTAATATATTTTCAAATTCCGACAAAGCAGATTCTCGTTTAACTAAACTTACTAAAAAATCGATGTCCTTCGTAGCCCTTACTAGGCCCCAGGCAGATACCGCCATACCGCCAATAAGCGCAAAGGAAGTCACAATATTTTTTCCCTCTGCCTCTTTCATTACAGAGTCTATTTTTTCAAATGCTTTATCAAACAATATCAAATCCTCTTTTTGGCCAGATTTTTGTGAAGAGCCAGACAGAATTCCGACAACTCCAGCGCCAAATAAAGCCTTTCTTTAAGACTCATCTTGGCTACTTCAGCCATTTCTTTTTCCCGCAAGAATGTTCGTAGTTCTTTTATTTTCATTAATCCTTCTACAATCCCACTTAGATCAAACACCCAGCCGCTCTTTCAGCAGACCATTCAATTCGCTTACTTAAAAAACATGTCTTTTTCCTGCTGCATATTTCACCAAACTGTCGCTAGTCTAAATGCGGTCACTAGTTACTAGTTTCGGGTCGCTAGTTTAAATACAGTCGCTTGTTGCTAGTATCTGGTTTCTGGTTTTAAAGATCTTGACTAGATACCAGGAACTAGCGACTAGAAGCTGATTTTAAAACCAACGACTAGCGACTAGCCACTGTTTTTCTGGCTAATCTTGCTGCCTGCCAGGCGTTTTTCAGTAGCATCGTAATCGTCATGGGGCCAACCCCGCCTGGGACTGGCGTGATCGCCGCCACTTTCCGCGCCACGGCAGCAAAATCAACATCCCCGACTAATTTTTCCCCGAGTTTGTTTTGCCCCACGTCAATAATTATCTGCCCCGGAGAGACCATATCTCCGGTCAAGAACCCGGCCTGGCCGATAGCCACCACAATAATATCCGCATCACGGGTGATCCCTGGCAAATTCACGGTACGGGAATGGCAAATCGTCACGGTAGCGTGTGCACTGAGCAATAACATGGCCAGCGGTTTGCCAACAATATTTGAGCGTCCGATCACTACCGCTTTTTTTCCTTTCAAGTCTATTTTTTCATGCTTGAGCATTTCCATAATCCCGGCCGGCGTGCAAGGCAGAAAACGAGGCCTACCCAGGAACATGTTGCCGACGTTCACTGGATGGAAGCAGTCCACATCTTTCTCCGGAGAAATCAATTCCAGCATATTCTTTTCATTCATCCCCTTTGGTAAGGGCAATTGTAATAGTATGCCATTGATCTTGGGATTTTGATTGAGACTAAAGATGAGCTTTTTGAGATCTTCCTCAGTAGTGATTGCCGGCAATAAAAATTCCTGGGCATAAAACCCGACTTTGGCGCAGGCTGCTTTCTTATTGCGAACGTAAATTTGGCTGGCCGGATCATCACCCACTAAGATGACTGCCAAGCCTGGCGGCTGGATACCCTTTTCAACTATAATTTTAACTTCCTGGGCAATCTCCGACTGAAGGGCGTTAGCTAAAGTTTTACCATCAATGATATTGGCCGTCATGGGACACCCCACATAAAAATCCAAATTTCCAATGACCAATGTCAAATCAATCCTCTAAATCCCAAATCCCAATTCTAATTTATTCATTGGTCATTGGTTATTCATTTGTCATTTGGAATTTGTCACTTGTCATTTATTATATTTTAATCTGCAATCTTTGTATCGAAGTGGCTTTGCCTGATTTTTCGTCAATTTCTAGGAGCGCGCCATTGAACCAGATATCTTTTTCGCTGACCGCAAAACGGACCGGCACCTGCAGCAGAAAGCGCTGCAAAATAATCTCTTTCTTAATACCGATCACCGAATCAAAAGGCCCGGTCATGCCGACATCAGTGATAAAAGCGGTACCCTCTGGCAGCACTTTTTCATCAGCAGTTTGAACATGGGTATGGGTACCGATTACCGCACTTACTTTGCCATCCAGGTACCAGCCCATAGCTACCTTTTCACTGGTGGCCTCAGCATGCATATCTACAATGATCACTGGTGTTTCTTTTTTAAGCTCTTGGATCACTTTATCAGCGGCCCGGAACGGGCAGTCACTCGGCGGCATAAACACCCGGCCGAGCAGGTTAAGGATGCCTACCTTGAAACCAGACGTGGTCGTGACCAGCCTAGCTCCCCGGCCTGGCACTCCGGGAGCATAATTCGCCGGGCGTACAATGGCCTCGTCATCAATGATATCCAAAATCTCTTTCTTGTCCCAGGTATGATTACCCATGGTCAGGACATCGATCCCTAAATGGAAAAGGTCCCTGGCAATATTGGGTGTCAACCCCATACCCCCAGCGGCATTTTCGCCATTGGCAATAACTAGATCAAGCTGCTCTTTGGTTTTTAACTCCGGCAGCGCTCTAGTCACAGCTCCCCGGCCAGCCCGCCCCATTATGTCAGCAATAAATAAAACCTTCATAGCACTCCTTTAATGCAAGCTGTCGCTGGTTACTAGTTTCTGGTCGCTAGTTTTAATGGTTTTTGACTAGAGACCAGCGACTAGCGACTGTCTTTCCTACTTCGCGGTTTCCACCACGCGTACTTCTCTGATCAACGTTACTTTGATCTGGCCCGGATATTCTAATTCTTTTTCGATTTTCTTAACGATATCCCGAGC
>JACRDM010000052.1 GCA_016218565.1 Elusimicrobiota bacterium
CAGCAATCGTGATCTGTTGAGTGTTTGCCACAGTTGATAACGGTGGTGTATGTAAGGCAATCCACAACCGTCTGATTCGATTTTTGGGTACATTTACACCAGTTTCGGTGGCGACGCTTCCATCGCTGTAAACATATGGTATTACATTCGTAGACAGAGTTAGAGCTGTGGTTATTACATCCTCAGAACCATAATTGGCCTCCCCACTCGGCCCAGTAGTAGTGTCAGTCGATGTGAACACCCCCCAGATAGCATACTGATCAGTACCAAGAGACCAACTTAATGCATCAGCTGCTGAATTAGGATTGACCGCAGTCCAGCCGCCAGGATTGACCAAACTTAAATCATAATCTGCTGCTTCAGAACCAATGTTCGTAACATCAAAATGGTTATTCACATTGGGGGCATAGGGTGGGATGGTATTTCCAATTCTTGCAGAATTGTAGCTGGTATTAGCAGCAAGTGGAGCAAGCAAATCAAAATTAATGGTATTGTCAACCTGAACACCTACGACACCTGTGGTCATAGTCACTCTCACAGCGCCGGAACTGCCCCCGGTAAACTTAATGTCATCAACGTAGATAATAACATGGTTAGGGCTACCAGTATTTGAAACACCTGAATTAGCTGAAGCAACCATATACAAACCAAACGGGGTAGGGACAGCAGACATATTTCTACCAGTAAAAGCTCCCGCACTACTACTAACAGTTGTCCAAGTAGCAGAGCCAATCGAAAAACCTGTACTAATGTTAATTAGGCCATCGTTTGAGTCGCTGGTAACTATTTTGTCGATTACCGGAGATCCGGTTGTAGCAAGATCTGCCCTTACTTTGCATGAAAACTGGGTAACACCAACGAGACTTACTTTTGGACTAGCCCTCATTAAATGACCGGACCAGGCTTCATTAGCTGCTGGATATACAAGCGTAGACATATCATAGTCTAGCTTTATTACATAGTTACCAACCAGATCCGGATCTGTAGGCGCGCCAATAAACGGAGACATAACAACCCAGTCGCTAAGGGAATGCCTATTCGGCTGAGTCGATGTACCATAATTGTCCTGGTTTGATCCCTGCCAATTGGCAAACGGATAGACTTGGCTATCTTGGAAAATTATTACATCAGCATAAGCCAGGGTAGCCATACCAGCTAACGCCAACATTGCAACTACTAACACTAAAACTTTCTTCATGTGCTGCCTCCTTGTTTTTTTGCCCCAAAAGCACATCCGTGACTTTTGTGGCTTTTTATTTTTATTTACCGGGTACTCCGGTAAAACAAAAATCCGAGTTGCTTCTTGCTTAACTCGGCGGCCTGGCTCTCCGATATAGCATCGGAGCCTGTGGCTTTGCGCCCCCGCCTTACGACGGGTTTGCCTTTTCGGTTAAATTATCAATTGTTGTTCTTGTTCTAGGCTTACCAATACTATAGCACATTTTAAAATTTTGTCAAGCACTATTTTTTAAAAAGAAAGATTACGGAGATTACAAAAGAGATTATCCCCTGCTGATCCCGATTTTATCAGGATCAAAAATGCGGGGACAGGCACAGATTATTTTAAGAAGATTACTCAGATTAAATAGGGTCTGCTAAAAAATTCAGCAGCCCTTGATTGCGCAGATTAAAATCCGGATTATACAGATTAAAGATCTTTAATCCTTTTTGCGATACTCCAGATTGATGACACAAAAAGCCGACCTATAAAAATCTTCTCTTTTCAAGCCGCGCCTGGGCGGTTATTAAATCGTAATGCGCAATATCCAACCAGTATACGACTTTTTGTTTTGTTTCCATAATATAAATCCCTTAATTTTAAAGCCGCAAATTTTCTTCTTCGCGCTCTTACTTTATCAGACAGACTTTATTAGAAACGATTACAGGGATTAGAAAAACTTCAACCGGCCGACAAACACTAATTCTTCCGGCAGTACTGTAGATAGGCGTTGACCGAGCCGGATCTCTCAAACAGCGTCCAGAAGGTAGCCATGATCTGGGCGGTCTTGAGCTCCTTGAACTGATTGATATTCTTATCCATCACCTGGAGATAGTCCTCGGCAGAAACCTGCCCCTTGAGCAGTTTTTCCTGCAGTACATCATTGAAACTAGAGGTCATTTCTTGCGGTCTCGCTTTTTTTAATTTTGCTTTACCGGCTTTTTGCATTATCAGATCCTTTATAGTATCATTAATGGGCAGCAGTTCGTAGCAAGCAGTATAGCCATAATAACCAGTGTGGTTACAGACACTGCAGCCTTTACCTTTATATATATTGATCGTGGCTCCTTTTACTTTCAATCCCATCTTTCTGGCTGTTTTCCCGGAAATGGTATATACGGCCTGACAATAAGGACAGATAGCCCTGACTAACTTCTGTTCAGCTACCAGAGTAAGGTGTTCTATCACTGAATAGTGGCTGGTCCTCAGATTTGGGAAATCTACCAAAAAATCAAGTATATGTTGATCAGTGTTAATAGTGCCAATGACCAGGCTGCCCTTTTCCGCCATCCGGCCAATACTGTTCCAGCTTTCTACCCCCTGGATATTTTCTACGGCCAGGATATTAGGATTAAACTGATTAACGCTATCGATCATCAGGTGCAGATCCAGATCGCTGGTATCGGCTACTTCCAGCTGGTTAATGCCTTCCAGCTTATAATCCATCTTCCTTTCCACTGAAACAATATCATTATCAGGGAAATTCAATTGCCTGAGACTGGCGTAAACTGTGGTCTTTTTACCGCTATACTCGGAGCCGATAATAAACAGGCAACCCTTTTGCTGTTCTAAATATTTAGCAAAAACCGGCAATTGGCGCGGGGTAAAACCCAATTGTTTCAGCGGCAGAAAATAGCTATGAAGCGGGGTAGCCTCAGTAGTCTGCTCAAAGCGGCCGGACCGGGAATAATAATGGGCAATGGCTTGCTTTAGCTCCTTAGGGCTGGCAATATAGGACTTAATATGATATCCGGTCAACAGCGCCAGAACATTTTTCAGGAACTGGTTGGCCGGGTCACTCATGGCTACCCAAAGCGTATCATCTTCCATTTTCACCGGCAATATCAAATTGCGTTCAGCCAGGTTTTCCGGTATCCTCTGGATAATGGCCTTATCGATCCGCTCGGTTTCAGCTATTCTAATATAAGGAGAATCGAGCTGTTTTCCCAACAGGTTTAACACCAATTCTTCATTAGTATAGCCAAGATTGACTAAAATCTCCCCTAATTTTTTATTCGATCTTTGCTGTTTGGTTAAAGCCGTGACCAGCTGACCTTCATCGATCAACGACGCCGCGAGTAACATTTCACCTAATTTTTTTTGCCTGTACCCAGCCTGGTTATCCCAGCCAAGAGGTCGCATCACATAATTCTCCCCGGTAATTTTCTCGTGGCTAATCAGGGTCTGCTGAAAAACCCAGCGCCCCTTGATTCCACAGATTTCAAAAGACGATTGCCCCCTGTTGACCCTGATAATTCGGACTCAAAGCTGCCAGGACAGGCGCAGATTACGTAAACCTGCACAGGATTTTTTAGTATACTGCAAATTGTGGATTTCCAACCCAATTAGAATATAACACAAATCTACAGGTTGTCAAGGTCTTTCTGCATAATTCGTGCATAATTCGATAAAAATATCTAACGCTGTTTACTGAACCACTGGATCGTTTTTCTCAATCCTTCTTCCAGACTTACCTCTAACTTCCAGTTTAGCAGCTTTTTCGCCAGGGAAATATCAGGCTGTCTTACCTTAGGATCATCGCTGGGCAGATCCTTAAAACTTATTTGACTATTGGTCCCGGTCATTTTAATGATCAACTTGGCAAAACAGAGAACGCTCATTTCTTGAGGATTACCCAGATTGACAGGTTCATGGGCATTACTGTACAGTAATTTATAGATGCCGCTAACCAGGTCCGAGACATAACAGAAACTGCGGGTTTGCAAACCAGCGCCAAAGATAGTCAAAGACTGGCCATTAATAGCCTGGTCAATAAAGCTAGGCACAACCCGGCCGTCATCCTTGCGCATACGCGGTCCGAAGGTATTAAAGATCCTTACTATCTTTACATCCACATTATGATAACGATGATAAGCCATAGCCAAGGATTCTGCAAATCGTTTAGCTTCATCATAAACTCCCCGCGGGCCGATCGGATTAACATTGCCCCAGTAGCTTTCTTTCTGTGGATGCACTAATGGATCCCCGTATACCTCTGAAGTGGAAGCCAGCAAGAATATCGCCCTTTTTCCCTTTGCCAGTCCTAAGGCTTTATGGGTACCCAGCGAGCCTACTTTTAAGGTTTGAATCGGATAATTGGCATAATCGATAGGGCTGGCTGGCGAGGCAAAATGCAAAATGGCATCCACTCTGCCTGGAATATATATGAATTCTGTCACATCATGTTTAATAAACTGGAATTTTTTATGGCCGATAAGATGAGCGATATTGTCAATATTGCCCGTGATCAGGTTATCCATGGCAATAACGGAATGGCCTTTTTTTATGAACAAGTCGCAAAGATGTGAACCTAAAAAGCCCGCGCCACCGGTGATTAATACTCTCATAGGACCTCCTTATTTTTATATTCTGCCTATACTTTTATAAACAAATCTCAACTTTTTCATTTCTACCGGATCATAGATATTACGCCCATCCACGATAACCGGCGTCCTGAGGAGTTTTTTTATCCTGATCAGATCCAATTCCCTGAACTCATTCCATTCCGTCAAAATTAACAGGGCATCGCTATTTTTCGCAGTCTCATAGGCATTTTTACAGTATTGCACATGCGTTAATACTTTTTTAGCCGGCTTTACCGCGATTGGGTCATAAGCTTTTATTCTTGCTCCTTCAGCCTGCAGTTTACTAATAATATCAACCGCCTGGGCAAAACGCATATCGTCTGTTTCCGGTTTAAAGGA
>JACRDM010000050.1 GCA_016218565.1 Elusimicrobiota bacterium
CTTTGGTTTACTTCTAAACGCTGAACTATTACCAAAATAGACACTTTTTTAAACTATAAAACTCCCTCCTTAAAAATTTTAATCTATCTTTTTTATAGACTGCCTTTCTGGCTGGTGCAGGTAATGCCTCTAGCCACCTTGTTGGCTACGCTCTTTGCTCTCAGTAACCTGCTCAGGCATAATGAACTCACGGCCATGAAAGCTTCAGGCTTAAGTCTCTATCGTATCCTATTGCCGCTTTTCCTGTTTACCGCGGTCCTCAGTGGGTTGACCTTCTTTTTTAATGAAACCCTGGCCTCGCCGCTGGCCTATAAAGCCAAGTTGTTTGAAAAACACAAGATTCGCCATGAGGAAGGACTTGATTATTTATTGCGCAGCAATGCTATTTACTATGGGCAACAGAACCGTATTTATAATATCCGGCTGTTTGACGGGAAAAGCAGCCTTATGAAAGATGTGCAGATCGACGAATTCAATAAAACCCATAATCTGATAAAACAGCTTGTGGCCAAGTCAGGACAATGGTTAGATAATACCTGGGTATTCACTGATGGTATTACCCGGGAATTTGACCAGCCAGGCAAGAATATTCTTAAAGAGGAGAAATTCAACCAGACCATACTGAACTTGCCGGAGAAACCAGGCGATTTTCAACGCGAAGCCAAGAAATCTACGGAAATGGATTATCGGGAGTTGAAAGACTATATCATTCGCTTGCGTAAAAATGGACTTCCGGCTAATAAGGAACAGGTTGAGCTTGGGCTTAAATTCTCTTACCCGTTTGCCAATCTGGTTATCATGTTAATGGGGATACCCCTTGCCCTGTGGACCAAACAGTCCAGCAAAGTCATGAATTTCGGTACCGGCATGGTAATAGCTTTTATTTTTTGGGGAACTATCGAGGTAGGACACGCCTTAGGAGAGAATAAGGCGCTGACACCGCTATTGGCAGCCTGGCTCTCTAATATCTTCTTTGGCAGTATTGCCGCCTGGCTGCTCATTAAGAAAGTAAGAAAATAGTTGTATAGTGGTAAAGTACTTATTTTATAATCGCTATTTTTCCTACTTTTTCCTTGTTATCCACCTTAAACCAATAGAGATAAATCCCGCTGGCTACTTTTTCGCCATTTTCATTCCGGCCATTCCAGGCATATTCATATTCAACTCTATTATCGCTAATGGCCACCTGGCTGATCTCTCCGGTTTTTGCTTCCCTGATCAATTCTCCGTTTACCTCATATATTTTCAGATCTATGCTTTTGGTTTCAACAAGGTTAGTGGTGATAATTTTAAGCCTGGTTTGTCCCGTAGCGCTGGGGTTAGGATAGCTGTAGATTTTGGCGATCTCCGGCAGCTTTGTAAATACTGCCTGATAAATATCAAAGGACATAGACGCGCCGCCAGCGCTGCTGATATTCAAAACACTGAACTGGGATGGCTTTCGATTATAAGCATCATTATCCGGGCTTAAGAAATTAGTAACACTTTGCGTACCCGGGAAAGGATCGCTGGGCTGACTGGTTTTATCTGTTTTATCTGCCTCTATCAGATCTACGGCACGGTGCGGGACATAATCCGGTTCCGAATTCACGACATTTAAGTCTATGGCTTTCCCGTGATTTCCCTGGAAGTCAGTGGTCTTATAATCAAGCATAGCGTCATCAATATGCCAGATCAGTAATCCTTCACCAGGCAGATACAGGTCAAAATTCTCTTTCCGCCGGTATTCTATCAGGATATATTCCTGGCTGGGATCAGCGGCTGTCACTAAGGGTATCTTATAAACGCTTTGGTTGCCTGTGGTAGTCACAGGTACAGCTAATTCTTTTTGTGTAAGATCTGTGGGGGTTATCCAGCCTAGAAACTTTTTGCCCCAGGCGCCTATATGAGCCGGACGGCTGCCATCATGGCCAGGTCCCAACCAGGCCCCGCCATCCATCAGGTCCCAATCTCCCACCATTGTTGGGTTGCCGCTGATGGGTTGAGTATAATAAAAATCAGGCAATCCCAGGTCATGACCAAATTCATGGGCAAACGTTCCTACCGGAGAATATTCACTCAGCATGGTGTAGTTCTTGACATGCACGCCGTCATTGGTAAGATATCCCTTTTCATCATGGCTAGTGGTAAAAGAGCCGCTATGAGACCAGATGTTATTGGTATCGCCGGTGTCTTCCTGTCCATGGCCGGCATGAATAATGATCACATGGTTCACTATCCCGTCTCCATCTGTATCATATGGGGCGAAATTAATATCAGCATCAGCCTTTTGCACGGCTTCAATTACCAGGTTGGAGATATCAATGTTCAGGCTATCTATTCCTTTGGAACCATCTGCCCCGTAATAGCTCATGTTTTTGGAACTCTGGTACCAACGCGAGCCTGTTGTCCCTGTTACGTTTAGCTGTGTTTCGCTGACTTCATTGAAATAATCATACATGCTGTTAAAACCCTGGTTCCGACTAAATAATAGATTGTCAAAATGAGACTTGGAATGACCAGCCAAAGCTTTAGTATCGGCAAATTCTATGAGTAGCGCGACCACTTTTACCGTACCGGTACTGCCTGCCCTCTGGGCTACGTGCTCGGCAGATATAATGGGGACGGAAATACGCGGCCGAGCGACCAGGGCCTGTAACTCTGACGTTAATGGACCGGTATCATAAATAAGAGGATGAGGCGGCGCGGCAAAAATAGCGGATAGCGGATAGCGGATAGCGGATAGAAAAAATACAAAAATAAATAAACTTTTTTTCAAGAGCCTCTCCATAAAAAGAAAGGCCGCCTAATAAGTAAGCGGCCTCTCTATTATTCTATAAATCCTTTTTCTTAATCACAATGAGCGATCTCCTTAGAAACCAATAGATAAAGATACCATATGGTTCCACTCATCAATCTGGCCGGCATACAGACCAAGTTCTTCTCCAGAGAAAGCATAATCCAGCTTGATCAACCATAGATTCAAGCCCAAACCAAAAGATGGATAACCAGAGTTAAAACCACCTCTGAAGGACAGCAGCCTGGTTTGGTATTCAGCGCCAAGGTGCAGCTTCTTGAAGAAAGTTGCTCCAAACAACTTTTCAGCAGGATTAGTAATATCCGTCACATCAGCGGCAAAAACAAAATGCCGGCTTAAAGGAATAAACTTATTCTTCCAGAAATAGAAGTTCTGTGGCCGGAACGCGACCCCAAAATTAACCCGCGGATTAATAATAGCAGTAGTCTCAGGTTTCTTAATGTTATTAGAGGTCGCTTCATCATAGGTAATCGGGGTGCCAAAAATATCCGCCACCAGCAAGCCGAAATTCCACTGTTCATTGAGCTGATACAAACTGCCAAAATCCAATCCTACTCCCTTTCCTCGCTGGACCTTTGGCTCAAATTCTTCAAATTCCAATACAGATTTTCTCAGTTCTTCAATACTGCCGCGATTAAGTATTTTGATAGTACCGGCAAGTGATAAAGAGCCAGGAAGGTCAAAAGGCGTCTTTTCCATTTTGAATGCCAGCGGCGCCAAGCCAGCCGCGTCGACATTACCGATCATAGTTATATTAGGCACCAATAACCCGGCATTAATCCCGATATGGGCATCGTACAAACTAAACAGGCCAATACCAAAATTCAACTTTAGATTATTACTCAAAGCAATGGGACTGGAAATAAAGTTCGGATTCAAGATACTTCCTGACACATGGACTTTAAACCGGGAAACCCGGTCAGTAATATCATTCATTAATTTGACTTGGGTATCATGGGTCTGCTCGTCAAACTTCTCGAGTTGAGTCCGGTTATCATTCACCCAATTATATAGGTCCAACGTATCAGCGCTGATCGTTACCGGTAGATTAGCTATCTGCACTTGCCATTTCTGGATCTGGGTGAGACCCGCTGGATTATAAAAATACGCATTGGCATCGTCAGCTATGGCGGTAAATGCCCCGCCCATAGCTACCGGCCTGATCCCCTTGATCATAAATGGACGGTCTCCACCCCACGCTAACAGGGGAAGGATAAGCAGGCTTATGACCAGCAACCAAAGAACACGTTTAATAGTAGTCATGTTATCCCTCCTTTATAGTACCGAAGCATGCGGCTGCCAGACGATCAAAGCAATCGAGGCAGCCGACAACTTCGGATTAATATTAGTATCGATCTCACTATGAATATCATTTTTCAATTTGGCAATATTTGCTCTCAGATCAGAAATTGAAGATCCTGACTTGGAGCCGATCTTTTTAATGACTCTTTCCATATAATTAATCGCTCCGTATGTGGCCGGATCAATACCAAACGCATCATCCACGCCGGCCTGCATCTGATCCCGCAGTATTTTTTTCTGCCCAGAGGTCAGGGCGGTGAAATCAGGCACAGTCATGCTAAAGTCGCTATACACCTTGATAATATCGCCGTGGCTGTCGCCAGGAATATCATCGCGGTCAGAATCCAGAAAACGGCATACTGATTGTACTAGCATAAAGAAAGCTAAGTTGATATTGACATCTGGATCATCAGCCGGGATAACTCCATCTCCTTTACCATCGGCGATATCTTTCAACACTGGAACTACTGTTTTCGCTGTTTTATATAATTGGGTCAGATTCAAAGTACTTGGTAAAAGGTCGGTGGCGCTGGAAACATATCTAGCCGAGCTGAAGAAAGCCGCAAATTCACTATTGGCAATCACCGCTGAATTACCGGTTGATTGCGCTTCCTTAACCACGCTGGCGATCAAATCAGCCGGGCTTAATCCTCCTAAACCAATCAAAGCCTGGGCTTTACCGTACATAGCTTCTGAACTATTCGGATTTGACTCCAACAACTTATTGTAGTACGTCAAGGCATCATTAAAATCCTTACTGCTCAAAGCTGCCTGCCCGTCGGCTAAAAGGGATTCTTTACTCGTATCGCTGCCTCCCTTGTGCGCCCAACGGAAGATATTAGTAGTTTTACTGCAGCCAGCTAAGCTGAAAATCATCAGCACTGCAAGAAAAACTGCTACTAATTTTCCTTTATCAAACATAACTTCCTCCTTTTTTTAAAATGATTACACCAATTCCTAACAACGATTATCCCTTGCTGATCTCAATAAATCGGGATCAAAACCGCGGGGACAGGCACAGATTATGAACAATCTAAAAATAATTTTTCAACAGAGCCTTTAAATAATTTGTTTATTTATTATACCCTTTAAACTTATTGTTTGTAAACCATTTTTTTAATTCTTTTTCTCTTTGCTACGAACTACTAACTGTCTTTACGTTCCCATTTCCCAACTAGCCAGATAGTTCACTTGTTCAGTGGTAAGTTTGTCAATAGTGACACCCATTGATCTTAATTTAAGGGCAGCAATATTCTCGTCAATATTCTTGGGAACAGAATAAACTTGTTTTTCCAAAAGTTTGGCTTGCTTGACCAAATATTCCGCGGATAGAGCCTGGTTGGCAAAACTCATATCCATCACTGAAGCTGGATGGCCTTCTGCCGCCGCCAGATTGATCAACCGGCCTTCCCCGAGTAAATATATTCTCTTACCGCCTGGCAAAGTGTATTCTTCGGTGAAATCACGAATCAGCCGTTTCTTTTCGCTCATTTTCTGTAAAGTGACAATATCAATCTCCACGTTAAAATGACCTGAGTTACAGATAATTGCCCCATCTTTCATTTTCAGGAAATGCTCTTTGCGGATAACATTAATATCTCCGGTTAAGGTCACAAAGACCTGACCGGATTTCACCGCTGCGCTCATAGGCATTACCTGAAAGCCATCCATCGCCGCTTCAATAGCTTTGATCGGATCGATTTCAGTGACAATAACCTGGGCGCCCAAGCCCTTGGCGCGCAGCGCCACACCCCGGCCGCACCAGCCATATCCAGCTACTACCATAGCGCTGCCAGCCAGCAGGATGTTGGTCGCACGGATAATACCATCAATAGTAGATTGCCCTGTGCCATAACGATTATCAAAAAAATGCTTGGTCTGGGCATCATTGACCGCGATAATGGGGTAGGCTAACACATTATCCTTAGCCATACTTTTCAGCCTGATAACTCCGGTAGTGGTTTCCTCTGTGCCGCCAATAATGCCGCTGATCAGGTCTTTTTTCTTAGTGTGGATCAAAGAAACCAGATCAGCGCCGTCATCCATGGTCATCGTCGGCTTTACCGCCAAAGCGCTGATAATATGCTCATAATAGGTTTTGTTATCCTCACCCTTTATGGCAAACACACTGATACTATCGTGTTTCACCAGGGAACTGGCGACATCATCCTGGGTACTCAATGGATTGCTGGCACACAGAACCACATCCGCACCCCCGGCCCGCAGTGTTTGCATCAGATTGGCAGTCTCCGTGGTCACATGAAGGCAAGCTGCTATTTTCAGGTCTTTAAGCGGTTTTTCTTTGGCAAATCTGCTTTTGATCAAGTTCAAAACCGGCATCTGCGCTCCGGCCCACTCAATACGCAATTTACCTTTTTCCGCCAGTTTCATATCTTTTACATCATATTTCATTATTAAAACTCCGTTTCTGGTCGCTAGTCTTAAGAACAGTAGCTCGTCGCGTTAATAAGGTTATTTACCAGAAACCAGCAACCAGTACCCAGCGAC
>JACRDM010000051.1 GCA_016218565.1 Elusimicrobiota bacterium
CCCTTCTCCTCCACCCCATAGTCGAGCATATTAGCCGCCTGTGTCTGGTATTCGGTAAGCATATCGGCGTATTTCATTGTAGTGCGGATATCCGTATGGCCAAGCTGGGCCTGGGCTACAGCGATATCCTTGCAGCATTTGATAAGATGGGTCGCATACGTATGACGAGTCGAATGTATCTGCGTAACCTCCGGGAAGCCCATTTTCTCTGTGATGCGACCAAATACCTTGCGCAGGCCGGGGGCTAATTGCTCGCCGTCCCGGTTATGGAATACCCAGGTGTCTTCCCGCTTATCCTTTAGCTTGTGCATTTTCAGGAATGTTACCAATCCCTCCGTCAGGGCGATATCCCGCTCCCGGATTTCTCTGCCGGAGGATTTAGGCGTCCAGAAATCCTTCTTTTGAATATGGATCACCCCCTTGACCAAATCCACATCGTTCCACTCCAAGTGGATGACCTCACCCTCCCGCATTCCGGTATATAGCATGGTAAACAGGACGGGGTAGAACCATTCCGGGCTATTTTCCAGTACCTTCTGTACCTCCACGGCGGTCAACGAGCGAATCTTTTTGGAATCATCCTGCTTCAGATACTCTACATGGGTGAGTGGGTTAGCATGTAAATACTGCCATTTCATCGCCTTATTAAAAAAGGTCTTCAAGGCGCTAATTTCCAGATTGACCGTCCGCTTCTTAATGGGCTTGCCGCCGTTCCTGCTTTGCCCCAGCCGCCAGGTCATGTATTCCTCGAATAATTTCAGGCTCAACTGGGAAAGCCGGCTGATACGGGGGTGCTTCTTCTCCAGGAAATCCATAAAATGCCTGACGGTAATCTCATTCCGGCGGTGGTACTTTGGAGAATCGTTATTTTCGGTAAACGCCATATACTCGGCAAAGAACTTTTTTAGCTCACAATCCCGCGGCTCCATATTAGCGTCCTTGCGCTCCTGCTTAGCCTCAATCTCCCCGGCCACCTGCTGCGCCAGCTTCTTGGACTTCCCCACCCTCTTCTGGATTACTTTGCCATCAATATAATACTGGACATACCAACAATTTCCATTTTTTCTTTTACGTGCGAAGATACTTGCCATTATATTCCTCCGACCTCCATATCTCAATACCTCACTGTGTTCATTACCTCGGAAACCCTGAATTGTCAAGGCAATTGACTTATATTATCAATAAGATATCCTAGTCAAACATCTGCTTTTTCCCCTTGGTTTCCCTGCCCTTAATCCATTTAAGCAGACTATCCTTATCAAACCTCAAGGCCGTCCCCAGTTTGATATAAGGGATGTAGCCGTAATGCACCCACTTATATACAGTGGATTCCTGTACCTGAAGTATCCTGGCTACTTCGGCGGCTTTCAGCAAATTATTCTTCATGGCGATGTGCCTGTTTCCGGTCGAAATGGCCGGGTTTTATGGTTTCTTCCCGCCGGATTAAAACAATCTTTCCGTCATTTACCTGGATGGTAATGTTCTGGAACTTCTTGGAGCGGATTAATTCCAATACCGCCCGTTCCTCTTCAGTAATTGATTCCATTGGTTTTGCTCCTTTATTGTTTGGGTAGCCATTTCCAAATACCGTCCCATGCTTTACTGCCTCTATTTACGAAATAAACGAAATTAACGAAATAAGCCCCCCCTTTTTTCGTTTATTTCGTAATCCATTTTTCTGTTGGTCGTCCAGGGGTCTCATCTTTTTCCATAAAAACCAGCCCTCTCTCAGCCAAAAATGTTAACGCCTTATCAATGCTTTCCTTATCTTTATTCCGCCCACAGAAGTTGCTAATCTGTGTTCTGGTCATGCTTTCCGGATTATTTTTGAGAGCATTTAGAATCTCATCTGCTAAAGGATACCCTGTAGCGGAACCAAAGATATATTTTGCCGAAGCATAGCAGTAGTCCCAAAGTGCCAAGGCTGATTTTAGGTGCTCGGTTTGAATTATCTTAGAGCAATCAAGCAACGCATAGAGACAGGCAAGCCTCATGACCTGCGCCTCGGCTCTGGATGTAACCGCACCCAGCAATCCAGGTTTGCCTTCGCTGAGTTCGGGATATACTCTATCCCACATCTTCCATGTCGGTTCGTCAGGTTCAATCCTGGTAATGGTTTTCGCAAACTCAACCGCATTTTTGAGTTTATTCAGAATGGGGGCAAAATCAACATCCTGTATATTCCCACCCCGGGGAAGAATTTTTGATCTTTTTACACACACCCATAAAAATCTATTAGCGAAGCCGTTCCCGGTTTCGGTTGAAGTTAAATACCTCAATAATTCTTCTCGTGTGATGTGGCCGATAATCGATATATGCGCCCCGGTGGATATTGCGGGGTTATTCTTGGTCAGGACTCTTAAGTTTCCTGTATCCCATCCCTGCCTGACCACAGCGGACAAAATATTTCCGTCTCTGCCTAACACTCTAAGGGTGGATGCAAATTCGGATTCTTGCACTAATAAACGCTTGTCTGGTTCCCCCTGATCGACAATTACGTCTTGATAGCCTGTTATTTCCTTGTTCTCCCGGATGGACTCACTTTTGGTAATGGGGTCTCTCACGGCCCAGATTAACCCTTCTCCGCTCGATAAGCCCGACTGTATCCTGTGTTCCGCCCATTCAGGGGAGATGGATTTGAATATTTTCACAATGTGGCCCCAGGATGACCCTTTCCTGCTTTTTGCAGTTTCCCCAACCAGCACGATGTAAATATTGGGGTAGTGTTTGTCTGCTTCTACCTCATAATATGTTCCTCGCCCTAGTACATTTCCAAAACCGGTTAAAAACTGGGCTAATAATGCTACAGGATCAGCTTCAGAATTGGGTTCTATCGTTCTCACCAAATCTCCTGCTAGGCCGTAAAACATATCTGCATCAGGCTTAGGCCAAATATTTTGTTGCTTTTCGGATCCGTTCCTGTTTTTTTCAGTTGAAGACATAGCAATAGTTTTAATATCTTCTCGTTGGTTTTTCTATCTCCCAACGCAGTTTATCAATCTGCCAACGTTCGTATTCTAGCCGTGTGCGTACCAATGTCCAGCAACGGACAAAAAAACCGCATTTGCCGCATTGCTCAAGTTGGTCTGGATTTTTTAAGATCATGAAATCCAGATTCTCAAACCGCTGATCAAAGGCGATGCCAAAGCAACCAGGAACATTAGTCACGTAGATTCCCATCAATTTCAGAAGTAAAGATTTCGTCAACAGAGCAGCCAATGGCTTCTGCAAATTTCTTTTTTTCATCCTCGCGGGGCAGCTTGTAGCCCCGTTCAATTAACGAAATTCTGGCCGTGTCAATTCCGGTTTTTTTCCCGACTTCATAAATGCTCTGTTCGGATAAGATTCTTTTTTTTCGCAAAGGTGAAATCATGATTAAGAGCCTATCCGAAAACCTCCCGTCTCGTAGCGCGGGGGCTTGTCCCCCGCTGGTTTGGCCGGGGATAAACCCCGGCGCTACGGGGTTTTCGGATAGGCTCTAAATCCTCCAATATTGTTATTTTTCCCTAGTATATCCATAGATTTAAAAAAACCGCCTATTTGGACCGTTACTTGGACTAGTCCAAGTGAAGGCATACGACACAAAAAAAGACCGTAGCTTGATGCTACGGCCTTTGTACTAAAATAAATTTTTTAGAAAAAAGTTAACTTGGGCTATTACCTGGACTTGACAAGGTTTTTGGGAATAATGATTCCTTCTTTCCTGTCATATTTAAAATCAATTCCTGTCTTTCGCCTTAGTTCTGAAATTTGTCTCTGCATTCTACTCTTCTTTCCTTCATCCTTATTCCCATAGTATTCATCGTTATTCCAATCAAGTTTCTTCAAAAAAGTATTATGAGTTATAACTGGACAATCTAAGTTATCAAAAATAATGCAGCTAATTTTGTAGATTATTTTTTCTTCGTTTTCAGCTATGGCACCTTTATCTTCCCCATTAACAAACCAATGCCAGCCATCATCTGTTTTTGTAAAATTCACTGTGGTTCTTCCCTTGATATTGAGGGCGGGAACCATTTCTCCTTGACTTTCATCTTGCTTATTTTCAGCCTGTACCCCCGCCTCTAGTCTACTTATGGCATCCTCAATTATTGGGATCCATGCTTGGCGAGAAAAGGAGGGGGTGTTCTTAGCATGCTCATTAAGGAACTTCTCATACATTGAAAGATAGTTGCAAAAACGGTCTGCTGGCGTACTCATTATAGATAAATCCCTCCCTCATAAAATTCAAATAAGTCGGACTGTTCTTTTAATATCTCCTCTATCCCTTTAGCCTAGCCAGTTCTTGCTTTACCCCATTACATTTTGGTGTATTTTCGCAGATTAAGAGCCTATCCGAAAACCTCCCGTCTCGTAGCGCGGGGGCTTGTCCCCCGCTGGTTTGGCCGGGGATAAACCCCGGCGCTACGGGGTTTTCGGATAGGCTCTAAGTGTCTCTTCGTATTCAGTAAATTCCCGCCAGTATCTTTCTCTTTGAGTTGAAGTTTATTGGTTACAGGTGCAATTATTTAAGTGTCTTTTCTTGATGAGGTACACTGACCCGTTTTTTTAACCATTGTAATGGTTTATGGGCATATATTAGCCTTCCATTAAAACCTCATTTTCAAAATACCCGCGGTAATTGGTTTATAATCAGAATCATACGATGTATCTGATAATTGGATAGGAGGTTTAAATGCAAGGTCTTCTTTAACAGGACGTTTTAAAAAATTTTCACCAAGTAGCCAATCAAGTAACCTTTCCAAATATGTTAGTAAATCGGTAGGCATAATATATATTTCGTTAACATTTTCTATGGTAGCTGAAATTCTACAACCACGATAGTTGCAACGGCTCTCATAACATGCTTTTAATACATTATGATTAACAGCTGTTGTCAGCCACTCCAACACCTGAGCCACATCATCATCAATATAGTTGATCAGCTCCTTTTTGCATATCCAAAAGGCAGCCTCACGGAGACTTAATTGTTTTGGGAGGTTATTCTTATTCATTACTGCTATCCCCCAAGTTAAGAGACAAGATATAACTATTACGCTTAAAATAATACTATAAGCGCTACAATTCAAGATGATTTGATGAAAATATTGATTTCGACAAGATTTAAATATTTGCATATGTCGTTATCGTATTGTATAATTTAAATGAAATAAATCAGTTGGTGAAAGGTATAGGAAGAACCTGGCCTTGTATTTATGGAGAGATCCATAGATACAAGGCTTTTTTGTTATGGAGGCAAAATGGAGATAATCACCAAAAAGATAGCGGATTTAAATCCGGCTCCGTTTAATCCAAGGTGTATCACTGATGAAGCTTTAGCCGGGCTTACTGCCAGTATCAGAGAGTACGGCTGTGTGGAACCGATTATCTGGAATAAGCATACCGGGCATATCGTGGGCGGACACCAGCGGCTGAAGGCGCTTAAGCAGCAAGGAATAGATGAAACGGAAGTCGTAGTTGTGGATTTGTCGCTGGAAAAAGAGAAGGCTTTGAATGTAGCCTTAAACAATCGGCACATCCAGGGGGACTGGACAACCGATCTGCGGAGCCTGCTCAAAGAGATAGAAGTCGCCACGCCGGATTTATATGCCGGGCTTAATCTGGAGGCATTGGTGGCGGACATTCCGGTATTGGAAGCGGTATTGCCGGAGGATTTAACTGAATTGGATAATCTCCCGGAGACACCGAAAGAGGTGTTTATCCAGATGGGGGATTTGGTAAGCCTGGGCAAGCATCGGCTGCTGTGCGGGGACGCCACCCAACCTAATGACGTGCAGAGATTATTAAGCGGCCAAACTCCCATATTATGTCTAACCGATCCGCCCTATTGTGTGGATTACGAAAATATCAAGCGCCGGGCGGATGAACCTACCCGCAAAGAGCGGGGGGACGCCTATGAAGACCCCGAAGACCCGCGGGAGTTGCTTAAGTTTATAGACTTGATTCCCGGCGATGTTCTGGTGATGACCTTTCCGGTGGGCAAGCACTTCCAGGTATTGGCCGAAGCCACTAAAAACTGGGACTTGATGTACGACTGCGTGTGGGTGAAAAATGTCTTTGCCTTTAATATGCGCCGCAGATACCAGCAACAGCATGAGATGATCCTCATCTTTAGAAAGACCAGGCATAAGACCATCGGGGCCTGGAATGTCCCCAATAACCAGAGCACCGTATTTGAATTTGACAAACCGGCCGCCAACAAGGAACATCCCACCATGAAGCCGGTTGGCTTATACCTGCTGCTGGTTCAATATCATTCCAATCCGGGGGATTTGATCTATGAACCGTTCTGCGGCTCCGGCACTACATTGATTGCCGCCGAGCAAACTAAAAGAATCTGCCATGCTATGGAGCTAAAACCGCAGTATGTACAGGTAAGTACCCAGCGCTGGATCGAGCTTACCGGTAAGCGGGAAACGGTAACGGTAGAACGGGAGGGGAAACTCCACTCCTGGATGGAGCTTCAGCTACAAGGGGTACAGGGATGACCAAGATCGTCTATGACTGGGCTAAGATCGAGACTGACTATATAACCGATCCGGCTCAAACCTACCGCAGCTTAAGCCAGAAATACGGCCCGCGGCCTAAAACCGTTTGCGAGCATGCCCAAGCGGCCGGCTGGCAGGCCAAAAGAGCCACCTTTAGCCAAGCCGAGCAGTTGAAAACCCAGGAGAAGCTGGCGGATATGAGGGCTGCCGAATCTGCTGATGAAATAGCCAAAATGAACAAAGCCCACTATGATTCCCAACAGGCGCTAAAATTCTTAACCGATAAAAAAGTGATTGCCGAAGTGGATCGGGTAAAAAACGGTGAGCCGGATCAACTGTCCATAAAACAACTGCAGGAATTAGCCGCCACCCAGAAAATAGTGCAAGACGGCCAGCGCCTGGCTAAGGGATTGGCCGACCGGGAATTAAATATCAGCCTGATACATAAACAACTGACTCCCTTACTGGAGAGAATAGTCCAGATTATAGAAGAACATGCGCCCCAAGCCAGAGAAGCTATCCTACGAGAATTTACAGCCCTTTTTGGGTAAGGCGCTTTTAGAGCAACTCCAAAAAGGCGGTCACGGTCAGGTAGACAACCTGCTGGATTTTACCTTGGCCACCTTTCGCGGGTATCAGGTCAATTGGCATCATAAATTAATCTGCCAAAAGCTGGACGCCTGGGAGCGGGGCGAGATAAAACGCCTGATGCTGTTCTTACCGCCCCGGCACGGCAAGACCCAACTGGCCTCCCGCCACCTTCCGGCTTATATCTTCGGCAAAAGTCCCAATGCCTCCATCATCACCGCCTCCTACTCGGCTGACCTGTCCAGCCAAAACAACCGGGATGTGCAGCGCATTATGGACTTAAAAGCCTATCAGCAGCTATTCCCCCGCACCCGCTTATTCGGCAGGCATGTCAGTTCCGAAGTCTGCGGCTCATATCTGCGTAATTCCGATGTATTTGAGATCGTGGGTTACAAGGGAATTTATCAATCCGCCGGTATTGGAGGCGGCATTACCGGACGAGGTTTTGAATACGGCATAATCGATGATCCTATAAAGAACCGGGCGGAGGCAGAAAGCGAAACCTACCGTGAGATGATCTTCTCCTGGTATACCAGCACCTTTTATACCAGGCAGGATTCAGCAGACGCCCGCATCTTAATAATTCTCACCCGCTGGCATGAGGATGATCTGGCGGGCAGGTTATTGAAGCACCAAGCCACTGGCGGGGAATATGCAGACCAGTGGGAAATAATCAGCTTACCGGCTATAGCCGAAGCTGAAAGCTGCCCACACGACCCTCGCCAAGCCGGTGATGCCCTCTGGCCTGACAAGTTCTCAGGGGAGACCTTACAAAGCATCAAAGAAAATATCGGCGTCTACGATTGGGAAGCCCTCTATCAGCAACGCCCCCAACCCCCCGGTGGGAGTAAAATTAAACGAGCCTGGTTTATGATTATAGATAGGGCGCCGGAAGGGTTGCGCTGGGTGCGTTTCTGGGACTTGGCAGTCAGTAAAAGAACAACCGCCGACTACACCGCCAGCGTATCAGGTGCAATCGATAAAGATGGCAACTTTTATCTGCGGGATATGATCCATAACCGGTGGGAATGGCCGGATGCCCGTAAAATGATTATCCAGACGGCAAGGTATGAACAAACTCCCATCGGCATTGAGGAAGCCGGCCAGCAAAAGGGTTTCATTGATGAGTTGCTCAGAGCCCCTGAATTGAGAGGCATCAGTATTAATGGCTATAGACCGGATAGCGATAAACTAACCCGGGCGCTTCCCTGGATAAGCAGAGCCGAAGCGGGAAACGTATTCTTAATCCGGGGCGGATGGATAAACGAATTTCTCAATGAATGCCAATTATTTACCGGGTGCGGAGACAAATACGATGATCAAATCGATGCCGTATCCGGGGCATATAAAATGCTCAGTGGTTCAACTTTTGGTCATTTATCTGATATAAAGACAGGTGATGGATCTGAGCCTATCATGGCCGGAATTATGGATATGACGTTTTAATGTTTTCCCTATAGTACCGTCCTTGCCACCTTTAACCATAGATAGCCTTGGTTCATATCCAGGCTTGTTTACCCTCTGTACCCCCCTTTGTTTACCTCTTGTTTACCTATCGACAGCATAAAATATAGATAAAATACAACATGATATAATCATCATGCGTATATAGTACTATATACCTGTAAATACAAGAACATAACCACACCTTCAAATAAAATTCCCCAAATAGCCTGTTTTTGTATACCCTTTGTTTACCTCGCTATTTTTAAACTATTTATTTTTAAAGCGAAAAAATAAGGTCATATTTGTTGAAAAAATTTGCGGCTAAGTTACTAAAAAATAGAAGCCTGTATTCCCAAACAGTCATATTTTTCCTTAAAGGTGACTATGTGGCGGGGAATATACACTTCCATTCGTACTCGGCTGAAGCTATGAGTTAACCTTTACAGGGCTTCCAAAGCGCTAGTCAACGGTTCTGGATTTAAATGGGTATAGACCAGAGTGCTGGCAATACAGCGATGTCCGAGGGCGAGCTTTACGGCTAATAGATTATTGGATTTTTCATATAAATTGGAAGCGAAGGTATGCCTCAGGGAATGGATGGTGAGGTGCTTCTTGATTCCGGCTGCCGCCAGCCATTGCTCGAATGAGCGCTGTACCTGGCGGATAGATAGTCGTTGCTTCTGGGAACTTAGAAATAGGGATGGGGAAGGGATAGCCAATTTCTTGCGCCATCTAAGATATTGTTCCAATACCTGGCGTGTCTTGGAGTTAAGAAACCGGGTAGATTCCTGGTCGCCCTTGGCGGTAATAGTCAATCGCCTTTCCAGTAAATCGATATCGGCGATATCCAAATCCACCAACTCCTGAACCCGCAGGCCGGTATTCAACAA
>JACRDM010000054.1 GCA_016218565.1 Elusimicrobiota bacterium
ACTGAATTCGTTCATGCCTTCACCCTCACTTGCCTGTCATTCCCGCAGGCTTTACGCCGGAACTCAGAGCTAAATCGTTCCGGTTTCCTTGAAACTGAAATAACCGTCTCCGCCGATTATAATATGATCCAATAAATCTATCTCCACTATTTTCAGAGCCTCTCTAATCATCCCGGTCACTTGCCTGTCCTCGGCTGACGGCGCCAATGATCCACCGGGATGATTATGCGCTACCACCACAGTAGCGGCGTGATGATACAGAGCGCGTTCTACAATTTTGCGCGGATAAACCACTGCTTTATTGACTGTCCCGGTTTGCATGGTCTCTACCGCTAGGATCTGATTCTGACTATTTAAAAACAGCGCCTTGAATTCCTCATCCGGATGACCCTTCAACGAAGCCTTAAAGTAATCATACACTGCTTGCGGCGAGGAAACAAGGTCCTTATTGACCAGCCCCTGCTTCAGGTATAATTTTGTCGCGTCTTTCAGGAAATTAAGGAACAAAGCCGTGTGTTCGGAAATCCCCTTGATCTTGACTAATTCCTGCCGGTTCGCATCCAGCACATTATTGATAGTCTTGAACCTGCACAGCAATTCCTTGGCTAGAGGTTTGGTGTCCCTCTGCGGAATAGCATAAGTCAAAGCCAGTTCCAGCACTTCATAATCTAGCCACCCCATCAACCCGCCGGACTTATATTTCTCCTTTATCCTCCGGCGATGCCCGATATACCCCGGTTTTTCCAATGACTTCATTATATATCCTCAAAGCTTTCCGCAAATAGTTTCAAAATTGCCGGTGTAATATATGAATTCTTCTTTGCAATTATATTTGCACTCGCTCTTTATTTAATTCTAACTCGGAATATTTGCTGTGCGCATATATTCCCTGGAACATGAAAGGCTCGAAGGCTTTGCCGAATGCTTCGCTAGATGGGTCTTTCAATATTCTTTCTCCTGGTAAGATAATTGGCAATCGCCACATCAAAGAAATAGAACTTCGGCGCGAGAATAACCCGGCGTTTTGGCCGTTTCTGGAACGACGGCAGGAACCTGGCAATAAGCGTATCTTCCAGTATCTGAAAGTATTCTTTTATGGTTGGAGAACTGACGCCGCATTCCGTAGCAATATTCTGGAAGTTGACCATTTCTCCGTTAGAAAATGCCGCGGCTTCAAGAAAGCGCGCGCAAGAAGGTAGGCGTTTTGGGGCTAAACTATATACATTTTCCGTCAACAAGCGCTTTGCCATACTCGGCCTTGGCCTTGCCGCCTTGTTCGTATTCTACAATATCTCTGATAGCGTTAGCAAGTTTGGCTTGCGGATCTTCTAGTGCCTGCTTTTCACTGGCAAAATAGCGATTGATCACCAAAATATTTAGGTACCAAGTCGCATTCCACTTCACCCTTTTTGCCCTCTACTGCCGTAAGCTCAGCCTTCCAGCCGTCCACTGCAATCAAATACATATCATCCTGCAGTGTCTCGGCCCAATACTCCATCAAATGCTAAATATCATACTTATCAATCAAATTGGTTTTGCTAAAGACACCCCATGAATAATTGCCTTTGGGTTCGCGCCAACAGTCAATTTTTTTAAGGAGCGTAGCATTCTTTTCTTTCCAGGCGGCAAAAGTCGTTTCCATTGTTAAGGTTGGCAGGCAGCCCGATAATGCCCTTGCTATAGCCGCGACGGTTGAGATTGGCGCGAATCCCGGCCCCAGCATTGCCACGGAAAAGCACGCCATGAGGAAGAAGGACTGCGCCTTTTCCGGTGGTGGTTTTCAGCGAGCGAATAATAAGCCTATTCGCCATTTTTGGCTGGGGGTGTGCCGAAATCCTAACTGATTAGATCCTAAATCTCCAAAAAAAGTTGTCTTCTCTCTTTCCATAATCATCCAACGCAAGTGAAACTTGAATTAAGCCTATCCCCACCTACCGTAAACCGCTATTCTTAACCAATTCTCAACCGCGCAGGTTGAGAATCGGTTAAACTACCAGCAACCTCCGGCGTCGCGTCTGCTGATTTTTTTTGTAGAAGCGACCTTCGCGCGGACTAATCCTCTACTCTGAACTGCATGGATTCGCGAGGGCACCTTAGAGCAATCTTTTATTCGGGGTTATTCCTATAAGTTCTTTAATCTTTATTATTAAGTATATCCGCTTTTTCTATTGCTTCTTCCACCTCTTTCTGTGATAC
>JACRDM010000055.1 GCA_016218565.1 Elusimicrobiota bacterium
ACCCGAAGGCACAAAGGCGCATATATTTATAAGAGCGCTGGGATATTTACTGGATACGGCATTGTATAAAAAGATGGAAGAATCTGGAGTTAATCTTACGGTAGAAGAAGCAATAAAGAGCCTTGGGCAGGTAAAAATAGCGGAGTTAAAATTGAAGGGCGAAAAACGGCAGATTGTAACCGGGGCAAAGTATTATGCTGGCCTGCCTGTGCGTGTTCGCACGCAGACAGGCGCTGTTCTTAAATCCGTAGGGCTTTCCGGCTACAAGAATCTTTTACCCGGAATGATATAATGAAATCAGCAAAAATTACAAAAAATGGAATATGTGGTGTCAAACTTTAAACTACTTCCGTCGAAGACAGGGTCATTTTAGGCAAACATGATCTAGGAGCTTACCTTGACCGGATTAGTTGATTATATAAGTTATTCTCCTTCCTTGTCAATAAATAAGCCGCTTTTACGCATCCTCATAAAGCGGCCTGGCAATAATTCTCGCTGCTAATTCAAGATTATTTTTAAAGCCTCTAAAAATAATCCATAATGATATATGTTTGCGTATATGCTTCATGGTGTCTAGGGAAAACAGTCAACTTATTATATCCGCCCTTTTGTAATTCCCACACAAATTCTTGCTGGCAATACGACACTTTATTATTGGCAAAAACCGTAAAATCACTTACCTTGCCTAAAAGAGAATTAAATTCTAAAGTAACCAATCCGCTACGATGATTAATGTTTTTACTTTAACCGGCTCCGACCTTGTAGCTCAAAGGTAAAGGATCACTTTCATCAATAAACTTAATTCCGGGACCTATATTAGCAACGGTTAAACCAATGGTTAAATTGTTAACCGGCGTTTTGATTAAACTCCCTAAATCAACCGCCATTCCACTGGCGCTCTCGTCATCTATTTTTTGACCAATGTATTTGATATTGGCTCCCAAGGAAATATTCTTCGTCATTTTTCTGGCGTAAGCTATGGCCAGGGACATATCCTGGGCTTTGAAGGTCCCTACTTTTTCTTCCGTATCAGCTACTCTCTTTTCCATATCCCCAACAGTCAACAAGGTCACTCCCAAACCAAAGGTCCCTATTTTCCCCAACGGCAGGCCGAAACCCAAGAATTGATGGGTTATATCCTGGAACCAACTGTTGTAAACAAACATTACTTCTTTAGATTTCAGTCCACCCAGCCCGCCTGGATTCCAATATATCGCACTGACATCCTCAGCAATGCCGGTATAGGCTCCACCCATCCCGGTGGCGCGGCCGCCGACACCAATCTTCAAAAACTGCGCACCGGTAGTGCCAGTTTTACTATTACTGGCATAACCGGGAACAGCAGTCAGGAGACCACAAATAATTAGCAGGATTACAATTTTTTAGAGTGGATTTTAGAGGCCAACCAAGCCAAAAATCTCGCTTTGCAAGATAATTTTTCGGAGATGAAAAATTATCTTAAAAAAATCGGCTCGAACCGCCGCCTTGCGGCGGGACGGCTGGAAATTGATTTCAAAAAACCTTTTTATCTCTTCGCAAAACTGCCCGCCGAAGCGAGGGGCGAAGCCCCGAGCGAGGCGACTAATTCAATATGGTGGAGGTGCCGGGAATCGAACCCGGGTCCCAAAATACGGTGTCGAGAACTTTTACAGGTTTAGTCTAGTTTTTGATTTCACTGCTTCTGTCTCCACTAGATAGGATACAAAGGCAGCTATCTTTACTGAGTGTCGCCTGACTCGCTAAAGAGTAACTTATCAGGTTAGCCTACAATCTGATGTCTTTTACCGCCCGTAGGCAAAGCAGGTAGAGACACTACGCCTTAACAGGCGTAAGCGTACTGCGTGTTATAGTTAGCAGTTAAAATTTGCTAGGTATTTAACGGCGACCCAACCATGCCGACCTGCCATCCAAGACCCCAAATATTCCGGTCGAAACCTTTCACCCCCATAATGCGGTTTATAGTCGCTAGTTGCTTGTCGCTAGTAAAAACCAAACTAGAAACTAGCGACTAGAGACCAGCGACTGTTTTACTTATTTCTCTCCCTAAATGCTCTATGCACTTCTCTCTTGGCGTCGCGTTTTTTCAATTCTTCACGTTTATCGCGGAAATTACGACCACGCGCCAAAGCGAGTCTCACTTTCACCTTGCCTTTACTGAAATATAGCTCCAAGGGAACAAGCGTCAAGCCTCTCTCCTGGACCCGGCCCATAAGTTTCTTGATCTCATTCTTATGCAATAGCAGTTTTCTGGTGCGTAAAGGAGCACATTCTTCCAGGCGGGAATGCTCATACGGCGAAATATGCATATTATAAAGAAAAACTTCTTCTTTATCGATACTGGCATAGGCATCGCCTATATTAATATACCCACCTCTGATAGACTTTACTTCATTGCCTTTTAGGACAAGGCCAACCTCAAATGAATCCAGGATTTCGTAATTATACAGGGCTTTGCGGTTCAGAGCAATGCTTTGGCGTTCCATCATAATAATATACCATAAAAATTTGCCTTTTTCAAGCGTCTTGACAGAGCCGGGGATTTAAGGTACAATTAGTTGGTATGGATTAGTAAGACAGATTATCTCTCCTTGATCCTGGCAAATCGGGATCAAAGCAGGGAGGACAGGCACGGCTTTTTTATTTAGGGACGAGTGGCGGAATTGGCATACGCGTAGCGCTCAGGACGCTATGGTCGTTAGACCTTAAGGGTTCAACTCCCTTCTCGTCCATATATTTTATTTAAAGACGCTTACGCTGATTAGAAAAACCTCTGCTATTATTCCTAACCCGGTTTTATTCTTAGGACTTGTAGGCTCTCTGGTCAGGTGCTGTTTTTGTTTTTTCTTATTTATTCGATTCCTGCTTAAATATTTTCCAGGACTCCCCTTCTTTCCTAAAAGTCAGGACCAACATCCCTTCACTGATCGTGTCTTTGATTCTGATTTCCCGAAAAATACCCTCCACTTTATAGGCATAGTTAAGAACGGCAAATTCATTCCCGGTAAAGCAAATCGGACCGGCGATAGTATATGTCCTCATAATATCATCATATTGCCTGAAAATATCAGCTATCCGGAATTTATAGGTTTCATAATTAAGATCCTTGATATTTGGCTCGGTTACTGCACAATCCGTGCTGTAGGTAACCATATAGTCATCAATATTTTTAACACTTTCTGCTTTTTTTAGCTTCTCTAAAACTTCCATAATAATCTTAGTATATTTATTCATGTCTTCTTCACTCAAGGTCGAAATAACCGGACCTCTGGGTGGCTCTACATTACCGCGGATAAAAGTCTGGTTATTGTCCCGGCTGACTTCTGATACTGCTCTGGCGCTATCTACCATGCCGACTATTCTCATTCTCTTAGCGCTGGCCCCAAAAGTATAGGTTAGGTCCTTGGTATAAGTTCCATTACCAGCCAAGGTAGGGATATCTTCATAGAAACGCTTTACTTCTTTACCATCTTCCAGGATGAGCAATTCCAATAAACAGCGGGAACTGGCTCCCCGGCCAATATTCGTCACTGTGTATTTGATCTTATTCACCTCGCCAGCTATTGGCGGCATCTTGGTCAACTCCATTTTTGCCATTACCAGATCCGGCAAGATGGATTTAATCGTCACCTTCAACTCTTTCTCATTATTGGAACGGTTGACCTCATTCTGTACCTCATCCCGGTTAATAATCACCTTGATCTTATGTTCCCCAGGCTGGGTAAAAATATAATCCATAGAGATATCATTATTTTCTTTTATCGGTAAATAAACCTCATAACTAATATCTTGCACCTTTCTGTCATCAATGAAGAATTTTAGATCATATGGCGATAGTTTTCCCGCATCAGCGCTCCAGACTGGACTAATGGTTATTTTTTCGCCAGTTTCATAAAATGGTTTGGCTGGCTGGAGATCAATGCGGTCTAGACGAAAATCAGGTTTCTGCTCAGGGATTATCTGGAAGGATATAGACTGGATTGCCTGCGGAGTTGATTTTAACTTTGCCGCTGCTTTACCGGTAGTTGCTTTGGTAGCGTGTGGTATATAACCTAATTCAAGAATTTTCTTTTCTCCGGCGGCCAATGGCGCCAGCGCAAACTCTTTGTACAATTTGCGATATCCTACGGCCCTAGTTTTGCCTTCTTCAATAATAACCGCTATCGTTTCCGGAGAAGTGAGCCTAGTGCCGGTATTTTTCACGTTAATAACCAGGATTATTTCTTTCTGGCTAATGAAGGGCTGAGCCTCGGAAAAGTTGATATTCTCTATGACCAGGGCAGGGACCATTGATTCTGCCAGCGCTGAGCCTGTGATACCAGCATATAATAATGACACAAATAACGTTCTCCTGATCATAATCATAACACCTGACTTAGAGAAAATTAGGGGACATATGTACTATGTCCCCGGCCTCAGTTATTTAAAAATTAGTCTTAAACTATTTCTGCATTTTGGTCATTTCCAGCAAAGAAAGAGCAATAGAAAAAGCCAATGCGCAGATAGTAAACTGGCCGTATGCTCTTACTGAAAATCCCAATAGTTCCGAACCCTTCATCGCTGCCGCTACCATGGAGGTAACAAACCCGACAAAAGCCAGAAAAATGAATACTTCAGACCAACGTCTCATTTCTTCACCCCCTTCTTTCTTCAGGTTCATTGGAATTTACCGATAAAATTCCCAAGTTAGGCTCCACTTCGTTCCGCTAACTGATTATCCCCTGCTGATCCCGATAAATCAGGATCAAGACCGCGGGGACAAGCACAGATTATTACGAAGATTATCCCCCCTAGTCCCGACTTTTCGGGACCGGCAGGGGGGACAGGCATAGATTTTTATCAGCGACTAGGCTTGTAATCGGTGTAATCTTTTGGAAATCCGTGTAATCAAGTATAGGATTGAAATTCCTATACTTCAAGTTACATAACTTATAGCAAAATTCTCTTGATTCTGTAAAGACCTTTTCTTAACCAAATTCTTAACCAAAATTATGGGTTTAAGGCTTTTCTGGTTCTGTGGCAATAGCTAATTTTTCCACGCCACTTTTTTTTGCCATATCCATGACTTGTACAACCATCCCATGCAACACCGCCCGGTCCGCTTTTATGATCAGGGCGTTATCTTTACGAGTAGAAAATTTTGCTTTCAGCTCCTGGGGTAGCGTGGCGAGATATATTTTCTTGTCATTGAGATAGAATTGATTATCCTTGGTAATGGTAAGCACCCATTGTTTTTCCGGATGAGGTTCGCTGGTAGCTGCTTGCGGCAGCTTCACTCTAATAGCTTGCGGCAAGCCAAAGCTGGCCCCGATCATAAAGAATATGACCAGATTAAAAATAACATCAGTCATGGGAGTCGGATCCAGCCGCTCTATTAGACGGTGATGTCTTCTTTTAAACTTCATTTTATTTTCCTGGTGATAATCCCGATCAGTTCCGCGGAACCTTTTTCCAGGCCCAGCACGAAATTATCCATTCTAGAGACAAAGTAGTTATAAGCTACTACCGTCGGAATAGCAATAAATAGCCCGTAGGCAGTGGTGATCAGAGCTTCACTTACGCCACTAGCCACAACCTGGGGTGTAGTAACATTGGCAGCGGCTATAGCGTTAAAGGCAGAGATCATACCGGTGACAGTTCCTGTAAATCCGAGTAAGGTGGAGATACTGGCCAAAGTGGATAAGGTAGGCAAATATTTTTCTAACTTAGGTATGGCATACAATCCTGCTTCTTCCATGGATTCCTCCATCGCGATCCTGCCGTGTTCCTTATCCTTTAAACCGGCCGCCAGCACAAAAGCTACTGGGCCGGGAGTTTGTTCACATAATGAAACTGCTTCAGCTATTTTGTCAGCATACATTAATTTCTTAAGCTTAGTCATAAAGCCGGCTATATCAGTTTTAGCCCGATGATAATAAAATAACCTTTCAATAATGATGGCGGCTGACAATATGGAACATAACAACAGCGGCCACATCATTATCCCGCCCTTTGAAAAATATTCTAGCACTTTAACCTCCAAATAGTCGCTAGTCGCTGGTCTTAAAAGCAGCTTCTAGTCGCTGGTTACTGGTATCTAGTAAAAAACTTTAAAAGCTAGCAGCCAAAAACTAGTAACGAGCGACCGTATTTAAACTAGGAACTAGCGACTAATAACTAGCGACTGTATTTACGGTGACCAGCACGGGGTATAGATCTCCCCTTTAAACTGGTCTGCCAATTCACCAGGAAACAGGGGACGCTGATTAGAACCGTCATTGTTCATGACAAACAACTGGCTTTTCCCGTTACGATTACTAACCAAGACCAGAAAACGCCCGTCCGGCGACCAACTGGGATTTTCATTCCGCTTCGTGCCGCTGGTAAGTTGTTGCTGGTAATTACCGCTAACATCGGTCGTAAATATATTAAATTCTCCTCGCTGCATCTTAGATACATAAACAATACGTTCTCCGGTAGGTGACCATTCAGGAGAGTCAGTGTAGATATTGCTGAAAATTAGCCGGCGCACGTTAACACCTTCACTATCAGTAACGAAAAGTTGTGGGATCCCGGTCCGGTCGCTAATAAATACGATATCCCGGTTACTTGGTGACCAACTAGGAGTAGAGTCAATGCTTTTACTATTAGTGACCCGGCGCACTATTTCACCGGCAGGGCTCAAAACGTATAATTCAGGATTACCATCCTTGCTTAAGATGATCGCCAGAGACTTGCCATCAGGAGAAAATCTGGCCATAGAATTCAATCCCTGGAGCCCGGACAGCATTTTGCACCCGCTCCCATTCTCATTGATGATATATAGATCCGGATTGCCGTCTTTATATGAAGTATAAATGATTTTCTTACCATCAGGAGTCCATTTTGGCAGCAAGACAAGAGCCTTTTCTTTGGTCACAGCATTGAGATCATACCCATCATAATCAACAACATAGATTTCCCGCTGGCCTTTTAAGTCTCCTACAAAACAAATTTTGGAATGGGCGATACCTTTTCTGCCAGTATACTGAAAAACGATTTCATCGCTAAAATCATGAACAGATTTACGCAAAATCGCTTGGCTGGCTTTATATCGCACTCCAGTTATTCTCACCTTACTGGCCGTGTCATATAAATAACATTCCAAGATAAAGAGGTCGTCTTTCCTGGTAATAGTGCCTTTAACAACCGCATCCACACCCTGCCTGCTTAACTCACTGAAATCGAGGTTGGATGACTGTAGTTTTTGTTCATCTAAACCTTCGGCTATAGTAAAATAGCCGGATAAGTTCAGGTCATTTTTAATAATGGCCGCTATTTGTACTCCCAGGTTATCTTCGCCTATCTCTTCCCATGCGGCAAAAGGCGCTACAGCTACGTTAATTTTGTGAGAATCAAAACGGGAAATATCTATGATAACATCTTTATTTTCCGCTCCTAAAGGAGCGGCGGCAAGAATCAATATTACTAATGCCCAAAAAGATTTTCTGCCCAAAGCGTTACCCTTCATTTTTGAATTCAAAACCAAAATGTATCCCGAGAAAAGCGCCATCATATTCGTTCGGTAGTGGCGGGAACGGGCTGGCTAACAGCACCGCGCGTAAAGCTGACTGATCTAAGAAGGCTATACCGGATGACTTCTCTACTTCAGAATCATAAATTTTGCCGTTTTTGTCGATCTTAAAAAAAACCACTACTTTTTGGTGTACCGTGCCTTCATATGCAAAATTCCAATTGGCGCTGACGTTTTTTTGAATAATGTTGAGATAATAGAGAAACGGAAAATCATTGACGTCAGGTCTAATAACCGTAGACTGTACTGGAACAGGCGCGATCGGTGCCGGGATTGCCGCCGGCGGAGCGGCTGGCGCGGGCGGGGGGATTTCTTTTAATAGCGGTTGCGGTTTTTCCTCATACTTTTTTTTCTTTGGATTAATTGCCACCACGTCTTTTTTAGCTTTAGCTTTTTTCTCAATAGCTTTTTTTTCTTTTATAGGCTCCTTCTTTTCCTGCGCCGGAGCTGCCGGTTTGACCAGTTGTGTTACGGCCGTATCTGCCGCTGGTAAGGACACCAGTTCTACCGGGGTTGCCATCCAGTATTGCACAGGTTTGCGGTGAAACCTCGGAAAAGTGGTGATAATAAATATAATATGGAATACCAGGGATAATAATAACGCTTTCTTTAAGCTCATACCCGGCGTTATCATTTTAGCTTACTCCTTTTTCTTCGGCTTTTGCAGCTCTTTCTTTTTATCGTTGGCTATTTTAGCCTCTGGTGAATCAGGATACTGGGTACTAACCTCGTCCAGTAATGGCCGGGCTTCTTCTTTTTTATCTAATAATTCCAGAGCTAAGGCTATTTTAAGTTTGGCGGGAGGGATCTTCTTGCTCTGGGCAAAGAACCGGCTTACTTTCTTGAACTCTTCGATCGCCTGGTCATATTTTTTCTGACTAAAAAAACATTCACCGCTCAGGTACTGGGCGCTATCCGCCAATACGCCGGCAGGATATTTCTCCAGGTATTGCCGGAACCCCATAATAGCCAGGTCAAAATTTCCTTTGGTATAATCAAGGTAGGCAGACTGGTAAAGCTTTTCCGAAGAAATAGCCAGCTCTGCCGCCGCCCGGTCTTCCAAAGCTTTGAGATGGGACTGTATGATAGCTTCCAGGTTATCTATCCGCAAGCTGACTTTATCGATCTTATTATTACTTTCATCAACCTTAGCTTCGACCTTCTGCTGGCCCAGTTCCACTTCATCCATCCTGGCTCCGATATCAGCCTGGCCGATTTTGATTTTCGACGTAGACTTATTCACACCCTGCTGCAGCCCGCTGACTTGCTCTTGCAGCCTGGCAATATCCTCTTTCAATGTAGCCATCTCTTCTCTGGTGGCGAAACAACCAGTGAGACATAACCCACTGATAAAAGCTAAAAAAATTGTTTTTTTCATAGTTGCCTATTGAGCTGCGCTCGCGGGGTGAGCTCTCCTATTTTTAGACCAGGCCTCCTCATTATGTGCTGGATCAAGCGGCCGTTCCATGCCATAACTAATGGTAAAAATGCGCTGAGAGTCAATCCCCGCAGCGATCAGATAAGCGCGCACTGAGGAGGCTCTTTTCTGTCCAAGAGCCAGGTTATATTCAACGGTCCCCCGTTCATCAGCGTGTCCTTCGATCTGAACCGCTATTTTCGGATTGTTTTTCAATGTTTCTACATTTTTCGAGAGAATATTCCGCGCTTCTGGGGACAGAGTATATTGGTCGTATTCAAAATGTACATCTTCAAGATTAATGTTCATAACTTCATCAAAGCTTTTGCCCCGGGCGCTTCCCTCGGGAGGAATAGCGCTCTCATCAATTCCCGCTTCATCTGTTTCCTGGTCTGCGCTGGCCACCACTGGCGGTTTTGCTCCTTCATCTGCCGGAGTCTTTTTTACTGCCTTTCTGGGAGCGCACCCCCCGGCTAAAAATATCGCCACTACCATGGCGCACATGAGCAACAACATTTTACTTTTCATCTCTTACCTCCTGGTATAATATTCATTACACCTGATTATCCACCTGCTGATCCCGAATTATCAGGATCGAAAACGCGAGGACAGGCACAGATTATCAGGCCTAGATCAGGGTTCGCTAAAAACGCAGTGACCGTTCCTTGATTGCACAAATCAAGACATCCTGAAGCTTATTGGCTGTCTCTATATTATACAACCAGCAACAGCAATGTCAAGAAAAATACACCGCCTTATCGGCTTAAAACTAGCGACTAGCGACCAGAAACCGTTTCAAGTACTGCCCGGTATAGGAATGCGACATTTGTGAAACCTCTTCCGGGGTCCCGGCCGCGATAAGATGGCCCCCTGCTTCGCCGCCGGCCGGGCCTAAATCAATGATATGATCAGCAGTTTTTACCACATCCAAGTTATGCTCTATGATCAGTATGGTATTGCCTTTCGCCGTCAGCCGGTGCAACACCTCCAGTAAATTATGGATATCGGCAAAATGCAATCCAGTGGTTGGCTCATCTAATATATAGATCGTCTGACCGGTGCTACGTTTACCTAATTCCGAGGCTAACTTGACCCGTTGCGCTTCCCCGCCTGATAACGTAGTCGCTGATTGGCCTACTTTAATATATCCTAACCCGACATCAAATAGTGACTGTAAGGGCCTATGTATGGCGGGAATATTCTGGAAGAATGAACAGGCTTCTTCCACCGTCAGATCTAATATTTCGGCGATATTCTTGCCTTTAAATCTAATTTCCAGTGTTTCATGATTAAATCGCGCCCCTTTACACTCTTCGCATTTAATATAGACATTGGGCAGGAATTGCATTTCTATTTTTATTACTCCGTCTCCCTGGCAGGTTTCACAGCGGCCGCCTTTTACATTAAAGCTAAACCGGCCTGGTTCATATCCTCTGACCCGGGACTCAGGTAACTGGCTGAACAGCTCCCGTACAGGAGTGAAAACGCCGGTATAGGTTGCTGGATTAGACCGCGGGGTCCGGCCGATAGGAGATTGGTCCACCATGATCACCTTGTCGATCAGGTTTAATCCCTTGATGCTGTTGAACTTGCCTGGTTTTTCCTTAGCCTTACCTAATTTTTGGGCCAGAGCTTTATAAATAATCTCATTGACTAAGGTGCTTTTTCCTGAACCACTCACCCCAGTCACGCAAACGAACAAACCCAAAGGGATCTTAACGTCAATATTTTTCAGGTTAAAATGGCTCGCTCCGATAATTTCTAAATAGCGGTTATCCGGCTGCCGTCTTTCCGGCGGAATAGGAATTTTTATTTTACCGCTTAAATATTTCCCGGTCGAAGAAGCGTCACAGGCTAAAATATCTTTGAGCGTTCCCTGGCATACTATCCGGCCGCCATGTTCACCGGCCCCCGGCCCCAGATCCAAAATATAGTCAGCTTTATTAATGGTCTCCACGTCATGTTCCACGATCAGTACGGTATTCCCTAATTTTTTCAATTCTTCCAGGCTGCGCAGGAGTCGATTGGTATCACGGGCATGCAGGCCAATGGTAGGTTCATCCAGCACGTACAACACCCCCACCAAGCCGGAACCGATCTGGGTAGCCAGTTGGATACGCTGCGCTTCTCCCCCAGCCAACGTGCTCGTCTCCCGGTCCAGGGTTATATAATCCAAACCTACATCCAGCAAAAATTTAAGCCTGGCTTTTATTTCCTTCAATATCTGCCGGCTTATTTTTTGTTCTTTGTCATTTAAAGAAAGAGTGTTAAAGAATTCCATACTCTGCTGGCTAGATAATAAGACCATATCAGCGATCGATTTGTTCCCGATCTTTACGCTTAAAGCTTCTTTACGCAGGCGCGCGCCGCGGCATACCGGGCAGGGGCGGGTCATCATATACTTCTGGTAGATCTCTTCTCGCACATAATCGCTTTCTGTTTCTTTGTAACGCCGCTGTAAATTGGTGATGACTCCCTCAAAAGTGCCCGCGCCATCGCCATAAAGGATAATGTCCTGTTTTTCCGGGGAGAGCTTTTTAAACGGAGTTTCCAGCGCTATCCCGTATTTCTTTGAGACACCAGCCAGCAAGTCAAAATACCAGCTGCTCCACGCCCCTTTCCAGCGGTGCCGCTTGGTCGTGATGGGCTGGCTCCAGGGAACCAGCGCGCCGTTGAAAATAGATAAATCCTTATCAGGGATAACCAGGTCAGGGTCTACTTCGATCTTGTTTCCTAATCCGGTACATTCGGGACAGGCGCCATGCGGAGCGTTGAAAGAGAAAAACCGCGGCGTAATTTCCGGCAGGCTTATACCGCACTTATGGCAAGCATAATGTTCGCTATAGACCATATCCTGGGCATTCACATTTACGATAACTAGGCCCTGTCCAAGCTTGAGCGCTGTTTCCACTGAATCCGCGATCCTGCTCTTGGACTCTGGCGCCACCTCGATCCGGTCTAATAATATCAAAATATCATGTTTTTTATTCTTATCAAGTTTTATCTCTTCTTCCAGGGAATATTGTTGGCCATCAATACGTATCCTGAGATATCCTTCCTTGCGGACACGTTCTAGTAATTCCCGGTATTCTCCCTTGCGCCCTTGCACGAGAGGAGCCAGTATCTGGACCTTGGCGCCAAACGGCAATTTATTGATCTGGGAAATGATCTGCTGAGCTGTTTGCGGCTGTATCGGTAAACCGCAGTTCGGGCAGAAAGGTTTGCCGATGCGGGCAAACAGCAAACGCATATAATCATAAATTTCAGTCGTGGTTCCCACGGTTGACCGGGGATTATGCGACAAAGCTCTCTGCTGGATAGCGATAGCCGGAGACAAACCTTCAATATAGTCAAGGTCCGGCTTATCCATCTGTTCCAGGAACTGGCGGGCGTAGACACTCAGTGATTCCACATACCGCCGCTGCCCCTCGGCATAAATAGTATCAAACGCCAGCGATGATTTTCCTGAACCAGACCTACCCGTGATCACCACCATCTGGTTGCGGGGTATTTCCACATCAATATTTTTTAAATTGTGCTCACGGGCGCCTTTAATTATTATTTTATCCATAAAACTCCTAAATAAATCCCAAGTTAGGCGCCACTTCGTTCCGCTAACTCAAGAAGCTCTTGTGGTTTGTCCTGGTCATTCGGATATGTGGCCTGGCCTATCTTCAACCACGGTTTTTTATCTTTCCCCGTAATTCAGACTTCAGCAAACAGTCCACGATCCTTCTCTCTACAGACCTGGCGCCTTCAGCATTGGCTTCCGGCAAAATAATGATCATTTCCTCACCCTCAATAATCAATTTGTCATAAGGCCGCCGCAGTATCCGGCTGATGAGCTGTTCCAATTTCTTTAGCTCGATCTCTGATTTTCGATATTTGATATTTCTTCAATAGTGTCTTTCTGCCATTGTCCCTTCCGCGTGGGATAGTCAATAGTATAATGCAGGCCGCGGCTCTCCTTGCGCCTGATCGCTGATTTGATGATAATTTCCGCGACCGTCGCGATGTTGCGCAATTCCAGCAGATCGCTGGTAATAATAAAGTTCCAGTAATAGTCGGCAATTTCCTGCTGCAGCAGCTCGATCCGGCGCTTAGCCCTGGCCAGCCGTTTTTCGGAGCGCACAATACCGACGTAATTCCACATCAGCCGCCGGATCTCGTCCCAGTTATGCGCTACCATAATTGATTCGTCGCTTTCCACTGCTTTGCCGCTATCCCAGGGTTTGACTTGAGGAAAAGAAACTTTGTCTTTTACCTCCAGGATAGCATCCTGCGATGCATTATGCGCATAGACCATCGCCTCCAATAACGAGTTGCTGGCTAAACGATTGGCGCCATGCAGACCGGTGTGCGCCAGTTCCCCGATAGCATACAGGCGATCAATGGTTGTCCGGCCATTAATATCTGTCTTCACCCCGCCGCACATATAATGCGCTGCCGGAGCCACTGGGATAGGCTCTTTAGTCATATTAATGCCAAAGGACAGGCATTTTTTATAGATATTAGGAAATCTCTTTTTGATAAAAGAAGACGGCTGGTGAGTAATATCCAGATAAACACATTCCGCGCCCGTCCTTTTGAGTTCTGCGTCTATAGCTCTGGCTACTACGTCCCGTGGCGCCAGGTCTTTTAAGGAATGATATTTTTTCATAAAGGCGGCGCCGTCTTTGAGCCGCAGAATACCGCCCTCGCCGCGTACTGATTCGCTGACCAGAAAGGATTTGGCCTTTGGATGATACAGGCAGGTCGGATGAAATTGCATGAACTCCATATTGGCGATTTGAGCGCCGGCCCGGTAGGCCATAGCTACGCCATCCCCGGTAGCAGTGTCCGGATTGCTGGTAATGAGATAAACTTTGCCTGCGCCACCAGTGGCCAGCACAGTCAAATTGGATAAAAAAGTAACGACTGCTTTCTTATTGATATCCAGGACGTACGCTCCCCAGCAGGTATGATCATTTGTATTTTTGATCAGGTTGATGGCAATATGATCTTCATAAATCCTGATGTTTTTTTCCGGTTTAACTCTGACCAGCAATTTTTCTTCGATTTCCTTGCCAGTCAAGTCTTGGGCATGGACAATACGTCGCTTGGAATGGCCGCCTTCTTTGGTCAGGTCCAAATGTTCCTGGTTTTTGTCCCAGCGGGTAAATTTCACGCCATAGTTTAACAATTCCCTGATCCGCTCCGGCGCGCTTTTGACCACCATAGACACCACCTCAGGATGACACAAACCAGCGCCCGCGATCAAAGTATCCTTAATATGCATCTGGAAAGTATCTTCGCCTGACAACACCGCGGCAATACCACCCTGGGCATAAAAAGTGGAAGATTCAGCCGCTTGCTTTTTAGTAATAACCGCCACTGTGCCATACGGAGCTACTTTCAAAGCAAACGAAAGCCCCGCCACCCCGCTGCCAATTACGAGAAAATCAACACTTATTTGCTTATTTTGGAGCTTTCTGGTCATCCTATCACCATATTATCTATGAGACGTGTTTTACCTATAAATACAGCCAGAGCGATAGTGACTCTACCCTGCATCTTTTGCACTGGTTCTAAATTTTCAGCATTCACAATCTCAATATAATCAACTCGCCCTAATAAATTACTTTCAATAATATTCCTCATCTCTTTTTTGATCTTAATTGCGTCTTTTATCCCGCTACTGATCATGGCTTTGGCAACTTTGAGTGCTTCAGACAAACAGGTCGCTGATATTCTTTCTTCCGGACTTAAATACTGGTTGCGCGAACTCATAGCCAGTCCGTCTTTTTCCCGTACGATCGGGCAAATTACAACTTGTACCGGTATATTCAAATCTTCCACCATCTGCTTAATAACTTGCACCTGCTGATAATCTTTCTGGCCAAAATAAGCTTTATCCGCCGACACCACATTAAACAATTTAGCTACTACAGTGGCTACCCCACGGAAATGTCCGGGACGAGCCGCACCGCAGAGTCCCTCAGCCAACTTTCCCACTTCCACATAGGTCTGATATCCTGACGGATACATTTCCTCAGCGCTGGGATTGAAAATCACATCAGCTCCAGCGCTCTTCGCCAATCGCCTATCTTTAGCCAATGGCCGCGGATATTTCTTGAAGTCTTCCTTAGGACCAAACTGGATAGGATTAACAAAAATGCTCACCACCACTAGATCATTTTCTTTCCTGGCCCGGCGGATGAGACTAAGATGACCCTCATGCAGCGCCCCCAGCGTCGGCACAAATCCTATCTTTTTGCCAGCTCTCTTTGCCTTTACTATGTATTTTTGCATTTTATCAATCTTCTTTATTATCTTCATGTATCCTTCGATGATTTCGCGGATTATAAATACGGATTACGCGGATACTAATAATGACTCAGGGAACTCGTCATTTTTTGAGCGCCACTTCTCTGTGGCCACACCGCTCTATTGATAGCGCCGCCTGAAAATTATTTCCCGATTATTTTCCAAGGCCCGCCCTGGTCTGGACCGATATGCCTTAGCAATGCCTTTTCCTTCAACTTCTTAATATTCTCTTTTGTCTTACGCTCTGAAATACCAAGAATGCCGGCTAATTCCAGCGCCGTTATATGCGAATTTTTACCAATTGCTTCTAAAATCTGTCTTTGATTTTCAGTGACCTTTTCAGTGACCTTTTGCTCCTTAACCGACTTTATTTCTGGCCGGTAGAATGTCACCTGAAAACCGGTGGATACTCAATGGGCTGAGTTATCCGTATATACGGCCTCTCGCGCTGGCTGGCAACTGTTCCTCATTCTTACTGTATTTCGCTCTTACTGCTACTCACGCACTCTATTCCCACCAGAGTGATATCGTCATACTGGTCCTGGGTGGAGATGAAACCATAGACTTCATCTTTGATCGTGGTCATCAACCGGTCCAAGGACTGATGTCCATGCCCCTTGACTACCTCAACCAGCCGCTCCAGGGTATACAGCTCTTTCGC
>JACRDM010000056.1 GCA_016218565.1 Elusimicrobiota bacterium
CACTGAACTACACCCGCATTAGCTCTTTGAATCTTTTGTATCTCCTTTTTATCCCGTTAGAAGGTGCGGGATGTATTTAGTATTCGATCCCTTTTCTTATTGGCCACCCCAAATTATAGGGGTGTTTTACGTTTAATATTTTACTGACTAAGTCTGCTTTTTGGATAATTCTTCTGGATGCCCCGCGGCCCGTCAAAACTAATTCCAGCTTTTTCGGTTTACTTTTAAATATTTCTAATAGTTCCTCTTCTTTTATTAATCCATCCCGTAGAGAAATGATAATTTCATCTAAGATCAAAATATCATAGTTGTTTTTTTGGTAGATTATTTTAATAAATTCCAAACCCTCTAAACATTTCTGCCGGATTTTCTCTGGGCTTAGGTTCTTATAAAAGCGATAGTGCTGGTGAGCGAAACCGTATATATCCACACCCAATTTTTTTAGTATTTTTAATTCCCCATAATCCCATTTAACCGGATTTTTATGAAAGTGAATATAGCCAACTTTGAGCTGGTGGGCAATAGCCCGCACTGCCAAACCGCAAGCCGCGGTGGTTTTACCTTTGCCCTGGCCGGTATAGATCTGAATTAATCCTCTTTTCATCTTTGACCGCTCCTTTGTCTTTCTTCCTCGGGAACTACTAATAAATAAGGTTTAGAAGATATGGGATTTTTATCCACTACTACCACTGTCTTGTAAACTTGTTCAATGATCTGATATTGTAATACTTCTTCAGGTTTGCCGGTCTTGTAGATTTGCCCCTCATTAATAAGAATTAACCTTTCACAATATTCACTGGCTAAATTAAGATCATGCAAGACCATAACTACGGTGAGGCCGGTTCTTTTATTTAATCTTTTGAGCAGATCCAGGATCACTACCTGGTGGGTTATATCGAGATGCGCGGTAGGTTCATCCAATAGAATCAGTTTCGGCTCTTGCATCAAGGCCCGCGTCAGAAAAACCAGTTGCTTTTCTCCGCCGCTCATTTCAGCTATAGCCCGGTCTTTAAATCTGAGAATATCTGTCAAAGACATTATTTTCTCGGCCATTGCCAGATCTTTTTTGCTTTCCAAAAATTGCAGGAGCTTAAAATGCGGAATTCTGCCTAAAAGCACAAAATCTTCTACGGTCATGGAGTTGGTAACCGGACTTTGAGAAACCACGGCTATTTTCATAGCCAGTTCTTTAAGATTAATTTGCCAGATATCTTTCCCGGCAAAAAGAACCCTTCCTTTATTAGGTTTGAGCAGACGACTAATAGCCTTGAGAAGCGTTGTTTTTCCTGAGCCATTAGGCCCAATTATGCCTACAAATTCTTTATCCGCCAGCTTAAAATTAATATTCCTTAGGTGGAATTTATCGTCATAGCCACAAGTTAAATTATCAATCTCCAGCACTATTTTTCTCCTAAAACAAGCTGCTTTTTAGTGAGCGCGTAAATAAAAAGGATCCCTCCCAAAATTCCGGTAATTACGCCTACTGGAAGCTCTAAGGGAGAAATAATGGTTCGGGCAAAAGTGTCGCATAAGATTAAAAAGATCGCTCCGCCTAGATACGAGCTTATTAAAAGAAGACGATGATCTCCGCCTACCAGCAGGCGCATAAAATGAGGAATTACCAATCCTACAAATCCGATCACCCCGCAAATAGAAACGCTTAATCCCGTGAGCAGAGAAGAAAAAATGAAAAGCAGGCTCTTAATCCTTTCCGTATTTATACCTAAACTTTTGGCCTCATCTTCTCCTAAAGAAAAAGCATTAAGGTGAAGACTAAAAAGATAAGACAGGAAAAGACCCAGCAGAGATACCCAGACAGCCGCTTTTATGAGTAACCAATTTGGTTCTTCCAGAGAACCCATTATCCAAAAGACTATCCCGTGCAGGTCTTCGGCCCGTGAAACGGCCATGATAAACATCAGCAGCGACGAACAGATAAAACTTATCATTACCCCGGTTAAAAGAAGCCCCTGGACTTTCAACAGGCCTTTTCTGAGAGTCAAAAAATAAACCAAAAGAATTACTGTTAGCGCTCCGATAAATCCAGAAATCGGCAAAGATAAAATACCCAGGGTATGATTTAATCTTAAAACTATATTAAGACATACGCCTAAAGCCGCGCCTCCTGAAATACCCAAAGTGTATGGTTCAACTAAGGGATTACGGAACATCCCCTGCAACATAACGCCAGCCAGGCTTAAAGCTCCCCCGATAGCAAACCCTAAAATGATCCGTGGTAAGCGCAGGTTGAAGAGAATGCTATATTCGGCAGTGCCTTTACCTTCAAGGAGTAAGGGAATAATTTTCTTAAAAGATATTTCACTTGAACCGATAGCTAAGGACAAGATACATGTTCCTAAAAGAATACCACCCAAGACAGCTACCCAAATAAACCAGTTGAGCAATTTATTTTTCATTCAGTATTTCGACCTTTCCGGGATGGATGATTTTCACTATTTCTTCTAAAACATCAACAAAACTTACTGGCGTAGGACTACAGAGTTTATAAGAGTCGATGATATGAATACGCTTGTTTTTTACCGCTTTTACCGTTTGGTATTTATTCCAGATTTCTCTTTCATTTTCTCCGGCTATACCCATAGTAGCAATAATAATTATCTCAGGATCTTGCGCTAAGACCTTTTCTCTTGAATAAAGCCCACTGGTAGAAGAGGGGCCAATGTTTATGCCGCCGGCGCATTCAATAAGATCATTGAGGAAAGAGTTTTTTGTCGCTACCCAGAGAGGGTTGGCTCCTATTTGCATAAGCACCGTTGGTTTTGGCACATTTTCTATTTTATTCCGCATGGAAACTACTTTAGTTTTTACCTGCTCAATTATTTCTTCGGCTTTCTTTTGTTGGCCCGTAAGCCGGCCTAATCTTATAAATTGCTCAAGAATCTCAGTGAAACTTGCGGCGGCGGGAAAATCTTCCACTCTCAGGCCTAATTTATTTAGCTTATCCTTTGCTTTGGGGTTAGTTAAAGCCGTGGTTAAAACCAGATCAGGTTTAAGGCTGACAATCTTTTCTAAATTAACTTCCATGACTGTTCCCACTTTTTCCTTTTTTTGTGCGGCCGCGGGTTTTTGACAATAGATGGTATTAGCTACCAGTCTATTATCCAAGTGTAAAAGGTAAATCTCTTCGGTTAAAAACGGGCCTAAAGAAATTATCCTCTGCGGATAGGGGCCTGGCGCTGCCGCTATGGCGGAAAGCTTAAATAAAAACAAAACAGCTAAGGGGATTAAACGCATTATGATTTTCATGTTTGGATAGTATTCCTTATGTCAATTCCCAAATAACAGTGATTGTCTTCCCGCATTTTTCGCCCGATCATAAAATCTACGGGTTTTTTAAAAACAGGCCCGTCATAAACGAAAGTATGATACTCGCCATTTTCGCCGCAAAGGTCAGCCTCTGGCAGGCCTTTCATATCTTCAATGAATTGTCTGTCAAGCTGCCTTCCCAGCCATTCATTGCCCATACATTCAAGTTTTACTGCCACTATAACCGCTTTAAATCCGAGAGAAATAAATTCCGCCATAAGCGATTCTCTTGACCGCTGCCACAAAGGCAATATCGCATTAAAACCGCTTTCACTTGTGACCCGCTCAACCCAGTCACGGTGCTCTTGCACATCTATATCTCCGAATATGCCGGTCTGAACATCTTCTTTCTTAAAAAAAGCGAGTGCCGACTTAAATTCTTCTTCATAGCCTCCCCAAGTCGCTGGTCTTTGCACGATAGGAATACCCATGGCTTCTGCCTGCGCTTTCAGCGTAGCTACACTCAAATGATGAGAACGCGAATGCGTACCGTTTTCAGAAAGCATATTCAATAGATAGGCGACCTCTATCCCGCCGTCCTTCATCGCATTGTAGAATGCCAATACCGAGTCCTTCCCCCCGCTCCAGGAAACAAAAGCTTTCTTATGTTTTTTAAACATATTAAAACATCCTTAAAACATATCCGCAAACTTTACAGTGAAAAATATCTATTTTTAAGCCAGCGCCACATCCCGGACAAGGTTTTTCTGTGTCTTTTGGCGCAGGGATAGCGCCTACTACTTTACGGAAAATCTCGTAATAGTAAAGGTGTTCCTTGTTTAAAAAATTCACTGGATAGGCTTGTTGCTTTTGTTTAAATTCATCGTCGGAAATTATTCTGCTGATAATCTCTCTTAAGCGGGCCATCCCAGAGCCGAATTCAAGAGGCCGCTTACTTTGCCAGGCAACCTCCCTGGGTAAGATATTTTCAAAGGCCTTGCGCACAATCCACTTTCCCCATATTTGCCCGTTATCTTCCCGGATTTTCATCTCCCGCGGAAGCCTTAAGGCAAAATCAACCACATCTTTAGCGGTGAACGGCTGCACTATTTTAAGCCCAAAGAATTTGCATATGTCATTTGAGCTATATGTCATAGTCTTGGTAATCCTGCGGATGTAGCCTTCAAGGTCATCTATCTCTTGCATAAAGGAATAACCTCCGAATAATTCATCGCTGGCATCGCCGGTGGCTATGGCAGCCACTCCAATCTCTCTGGCCTTCTTTATGCCAAAAAATACCGCCAGGTCATTGGGTATAGCCGGATCAAACGAACCGAGGATTCTAACTACCGCGGGTATGGCGCCAAGCGCCTCATCAACATCTACCGCATAATGCACATGCCTAAAACCAAATTCTCGAGCTACTAAGTTAGCATAATAGATATCTTCGGCATTGCTTTTCAAACTTACTGTCACTGCTGCGATCATAGGATTGAGAGCCGCGATTACAGAGGTATCAAGACCACCCGAAAAAAGCAGGCCGTCATACGGCTGGCGCTGTACTGCCGCTGAAAGCAAATAGCGCAATCTCTTAAGTTCTTCTCTCATACACACTCCTCTATTGCCTGCAGCAACCGCATGTTTTCTTTATGCGTGCGGATCGCCACGCGTATAAATTGTTTATCCAAGCCGCGAAAATTCGCGCAATCCCTGATAAGAATACCCTTTTTCAACAATCGTTCTTTAAGGCACGATGAAGTAAAGCGCTGGCCCTCTATTTTTACTAGTAAATAATTTGCTACTGAAAGATATGGTTTAAGCCCGGTAATCCGGCCGAGCCGCTCATAGAGAAAGGTTCGTTCTTTGGCAATGAGCAGTTTCGAGCGGTGTATAAATAGATCTTCGCTCAAGCACTGTTCAGCGGCAACTTGAGCCAATACATTAACGCTCCAGGGCAACTGATATCTTTTTAGAAATCGAATAATATCCCGGTGAGCGATTAGATACCCAATCCGCAGGCCCGGCAAGGCAAAAAATTTGGTCAACGTCCTCAGCACTATGATCTTTTTTGAACAAATTGCCTGCGGGATAAACGTGTATCTTTTTTCATCAGGCACAAAGTCCATGAAAGCCTCATCAATAATAATTCGCCTGGCCTGGATATTCCCGATACCGGCCTGACCATCTAAGACCAGATTTCCAGTTGGATTATTGGGATTGCAGACAAAAAGCGTATCGCCATTCTTGACGCTGCCTAAATCCAAAGTAAAACCTTTATCTTTCAACATACGAATAAACCGTATCCGGCTCCCTGAAATCCCGGCCGCGCGCTCATATTCGGTAAAAGAAGGCACGGTAAGAGCTACCTCGGCCGGCCGAAAGGCATTCAGGATAAGATAGATAAGTTCGGTTGAACCGTTGCCAACCAGCACATTTTCTTCTTTCACCCTCCAGTAACGGGCCAGCGCGGCCACAAGGCAATCCGCCTCGGAATCCGGATAATGGACCAGATCCTTGAGCCGCCTTTTTAACAATTTCTTGATCCGCGCAGGTATTCCCAAGGGGTTAATATTTGCGCTAAAGTCAAGAAAACTCCTTTTGTATTTTCTTTCCATCTGGTAGATATTTCCGCCGTGGGTAAAAACTAAATCAGCCATCTTAAACCTGCTCCTATTAAAACCATCAGCAGCGAGCTTATAAAAGTTATAGAAAGCGCCTCATTTATCAGCTGGGGCTGCAGGTTATTTTTTTCTTCGCCAATATAGGGCTTTAGGCAAAGCTGGCCATGGTATATGGCAGGCCCTCCTAATTTCACTCCCAAAGCGCCAGCCATACTAGCTTCAGGAAAGCCGGCATTTGGGGAAAGATGTTTTCGGCCGTCTTTTATCATTATCCTAAAAGAATTTTTAAAATCCTGGCCGCGGATTATGGAGGAAATAGCTATTAATAAACCGCTGATACGGCTGGGAATAAAATTCGCTACATCATCCAGCCGGGCAGAAAACCAGCCAAAATCCTGGTACTTTTCATTCTTATAGCCGACCATTGAATCAAGGGTATTTATGGCTTTGTAGGTAAGCGCCAATACCGGCCCGCCTAAAATAAGATAGAATAAAGGAGCAATTATTCCATCACTGGCGCTTTCCGCGATACTTTCCACCGCTGCTTTGATAACTTCTTTCTCTGATAAATGCAGGGTGTCTCTTCCTACTAGATAAGAAAGTTGCTTACGCGCTGCGCTAAGGTCTTTATTATTAATCTCTTTTAGAACTTGCCCGGCGTGTAATAATAGGTCTTTTGTAGCCAGGCTGGTGTAAGCCAAAAATATCCACGCTACGGTTCCGGCTGCGAGATTTATTTTTCTCATAACAGCCAGTATTAGATAAGCGCTTAAGGCAGAGAGTCCCACTACCGCCAGCGCTAAGATCACGCCTTTAAAGCGTAAAAATATCCGCGGTTGGCCACTTCCTAGTTTAACCTCTAAAAAGTTTATCAGCTTTCCTATTATCTTTACAGGATGGGGAAGCCAGCGTGGATCTCCTAATCCTAAGTCCAAAAAATAGGCTAAAAGTATATTTAATGATTCCATAGACTCACTTTTGGTATCCCGGCTTTTCCGTCGGTTGATCATTGATATTTGATTTTATTTTTAAAGGTATGCCGGCAGCCAGGAAAAATACTTCATTGGACTTGCCGGCCACAATTTGATTCATTCTGCCGGCAATATCTCTAAAATCCCGGGCCAGTTTGTTTTCGGGAACCAGACCCAACCCTACTTCATTAGACACAATGATAGAATTGGCTTTAATTTTTGTGAGTATCTTTAACATTTTATTAACCTTGTTTTTAATAGCGTTTTCCTTAAAATTATTGAGTCTAAAATTAGATACTAAAAGAGTCAAACAATCTATGATCAGAACCTCAAATTTCCCGTTGATTTTCCTTAATAATGAAGAAACCTCTTCTCCCGCTTCAAAAGTGCGCCAATTTACCGGCCGGCTCTTCTGGTGTAAGAAAACACGTTGCTTCATTTCGCTATCTTGAGGTTCACAAGTGGCGATGAAGGCAACCTTAGTACTTATTTTTTTGGCTAATTCTACGGCAAAATTGCTTTTTCCGCTTCTGGCTCCGCCTAAAATGAAAGTGATCTTACCCACGCAGATATCCTGTCTCGTTAAGGGTTATAAGTTTCGCTTGTCCTCGCTGTATCCTGATTGTGGTGATACTGGCTAGGTCCACAGTGGCTTCCCGGATATCCTTTAGATTGAGTATAGCGCCAAGAATTATTCTGATCGGGCCGGCATGGGTAACAACCGCCAGGGTTTTGTTCCTATTTGCCACGACAATATTCCGCCAGCCGGTGAATATTCTTTTTCTGAAAGACGCCAGGCTCTCGCCACCTGGGATATCTGTAGAACTTGGATCGCGCAGCCAGGCGGTATACAAACCAGCGTGTTTTTCCATCAGCGCCGAGTAAGTCAGCCCTTCAAAGATACCAAAGTCTAATTCTCTTAGTTCTGGTATTTTTTCTATCGGCCGGCCTGGGAAGACCCTGGCGGCGAACGTAAACGCGCGTTTAGTATCACTGGAATAGATAGTGTCGATATTCTCCTCTTTTAACCTGCGGCGCAGCATTTTGGCTTGCCGTCTGCCGGTGTTATTCAAATCAATATTGCTTGATCCGCAATACTTCTTCTCTAAACTATAATTAGTTTGTCCATGCCTTATCAGAAAAAAAGAGGTGGTCATGGTAGCGCTCAATCGCTAAAATAAAGATTCAGGCCAAACCAGAAAGTTCTTCCCGGCAAAGGATAGAATTTACCAAAACCATCGGTTAATCTGGCGTAACGTTTATTAAAAATGTTTTCTGTCTTAAAAAACAAAACCGCGGCATTAACCTTCTTATTTAGTTTTACATTCCAAATACTGGCAGCCGGGATCCTGGCCCCTCTTTCCCCGTCTTGTTCGAAGCTGGCAGAAAGCCATTGGTTTTCTATTAAAATCTGCAAAGTTTCTAACGGTGAATAAGTAAGTCCATAATTTAATTTGTGTTTAGGATGACGAGATAGCAGAAGATAATCCGGTCCATTTTCTTTTTTACCCTGCGCTTGCATGGCAGTGTAGTTGAGGTTGTGCTTCAAAACTTTATTTATTTTATGGTCTATTTCCAGCTCAAACCCGACGTTTTTTCCCTGGGCAATATTCTTCGGGACCCAGCGATACGTGGTCAGGGTAAGCGCATCCTGTTGCCAGAGGATCAAATCCCTGGTGGTTATATAGAACAGAGTGCCTTTGGTCTGCCAAATATCCTGGTAATGATTCTCCAGGCCCAGATCATAGGAAACTGCTTTTTCTGGTCGGAGATTGTTATTTCCCACCGTAATATAAGTTATACCATAGTAAGTTTCCCGGTTTAACGGCCAGAATAGATCATTAAGAGTGGGTGGCCGAAAACCCCGGGCCGCGTTCATGGTAAATTTCCAGTCAGGACTAAAAAGATAAACTAGGCCGACTCGGGGATTAAACTGCCCGCCGCTGATGGAATGATGGTCATAACGAGTTCCTAAAGTAAATAACCAAGGTTCGTTTTTCAAAAGATACTGGCCGTATAAAGATTTAAATAATACCGCTTCATTGATAACCTCTGTCTGGAGGTCATTGTTCCGCTGCCACAAGGAATCTTTCCGGTATTCCAACCCGGTGTTTACCCGAGGTAAAAAGTCAAGTTGCATTTTAATTCCTCGCGTATTAGTATGGCGTGAATCGTCGATTGACCAGTCGGTATTGCGGTAAATCTGTTTAGTATCATTACTATAAGCCTTTATCGTAGCGCCGATTTGTTCAGCGCTATTTAACTGGTATTCAAAAGAAGTCAAATTACTGTGGTCTTCCTGACGAGCGTTAGGCGAAGCAGCTTCACGTTCTTTGTGGTTGTCCCACTGATCCAATGGTATATTGGAAATACCAGGTACGCCCAAGCTACTACGATAATACTGATTACTTACTGCTAATTGTCCCAATTTGTGTAAATCATACCCTACCCGCGTACTGAGCGCATTATTCTCATAGTCGTTATTTTTTCTCCAGCCCTTTGCAAAAGAGCGGCTGGAAGATACCAAATAATCAAGGTCTCCTGGTTTAGCGCCAAAACTAAAGCTATAGGTTTGGGTATTAAAGCTGCCGCCATAAATGTTAATTGTAGTCTCCGGTGATTTTTCTTTTGGTTTTTTGGTAATAATATTTACTACTCCGCCGACCGCGTTAGCGCCATACAAAGCCGAAGCTGCCCCACGGATAATTTCGATTTTGGCGATATTCTCCAGAGGAATTTGCGCTAAGTCTGTTAAACCTGATGATGGAGAATTCAACGGATAGCCATCAAGTAAAATTAATACCTGCTGGCTTGATACACCTCGTATGGATAGTCTCTGGATATTACCTAAACTGGCTTGTTTAGGCAGATCCAATCCGGCTAGCCTGTTTAATAATTGACTGATATCCTGGGTATGAGCGGCCTGGATTTGCTCGGCGGTGATAAGGGTAACATTGGTAGCGGTTTGTTCCAGTGGCTGCGGAGAAAGTCCGGCTGACACCACTATGGTATTCAGGTTTACTTCCGCCTCGCCCTGGGCCCAGGTCACTACCCCGCTAAGCAGTTCCCCTATTATTATGATCGCCAATAGTACTTTCTTGATCATTAACTTCTCCTCCCATTCTTATACTTTGGTATATGGTTATCCTTAGTGTTTATCGGAATCTCTGTATTCGCCGGCGCCAGGGAAATGATCCTCTCCGGCAGCTTTTCCTCCGCAAATACCATACTACAACAAAATAATATTACTAATATTGTTGCTATAATTGCTTTAAGTTTGTAATCCGCGTAATCCCCTTCCTGTAATTAATGACACGCCTGCTAAAGTTCTTGCCCGCCATAATCCGCGCAATTATTCTTGAAACAAAAATAACCCAACTACGCAAAAAGGAAGTTGAGTCATCCAGGTTTATGGTTTAACCTGCTCTTCCCGCGAAGAATTCATATTCATCTCAAACAGGCATCCGGACTTTAACCGTTGCGGGGCAGTGTCTGAGTCTCACAGACTTCCCCTGTTTCGAAATTTAACATATAAATTAATTATATCACTGAACAATAATATTGTCAACAAATTTAAGCAATATTTTTGATGCTGTTAGCTACTTCTTTGGCTTTAGTAGTCCCGACAAAAATAATTAAGGCCCGCTCTATGGCGGTGGCCAATTGCGGCAGGTCCAGTCTGGATAATTCATCCGCTTTGACGGCGATCCTTTCACACTGGACTTTAACGGTTGCTGCGGCCATGATACTGCCCAATAAGGTGGATAGCATAATTTCAATTTTCTTTGCTAATTTGATTTCAGTCATGGTTGCACCTACACTGCTTCAATTAGTTCTTTTTGATATAATCCACCCAGGCCAATTAATAAATAGCCGAGGTTCCAGGCAATATCAATGAAATTACCCGGGCCATACATATTGTTCCAGCTCAAGTAAGAGTATAATATATCGGAAATGGTCATGCCTACAAAACCGATAGCAATATAACGCCAGGGACGGGAGATCATTCCTCTGCCAAATTGACAGGTGATATGAACCAGAATAAGCGCAGGCACGATCAAGAACAGATCGGCCACGGGATAATAAATATAGGTAAACTTAGCCAGACCGGAAAGCTCAGGATCATTTAAAATAGGAATAAAGAGCCAATATATCAGGGTGCCCATAATAGCAGTTATGGCTAGGCTCCCCAGCGCCATAATTTTGTAGTGGCCTAAAGCAAACCCGCTTTTTTTGTAACCATAGATAAGCATTATTAATCCCAAAATGAGCGGGACATATCCGGCCATCCAGGAATAATCCGCCACTGTAGGAACAACCTCGGTTACATCCACTTTTAAGAAGATCTCCAGGATAGCGTAAATGGATTCTCCTCCCAGGTAAAGGATCAGGCCGATCAGGATGAATAGCCAGGCCAGCTTGGTCTGGTCATATAACTTGAAACTCCGTACGGCAAAGTACATTCCTATTATCGCCAGTAACGCGCAGATTATTGGCAGTACATCACTAACCATAGTCAAAACCTTACCTGCTGGTTTAACCCAAAAGAAAATGATATTAAATAAGATCAATACCGCGGTGAAAATCCAGGCTTTAGCAGTTGTTTTCATCCCGTTAGACCTCCATATTTTACTCTCACTAACTTAATTTCTAACAAAAACATCTATACCAAATATCCCCTGTTTAGACTAGTGGTCTAAGGGGATTCATAGATGTCTTAAATCTAACGATTACTTTGTTTCTACTAACTTGAAGTATAGGAATTTCGATCCTATACTTCAAGATAGTTATGAAACGCGACACTAAATCAGGTAGTGCCTTTTTTATATTCCTGCATTTTTTCTAGTATTTCATACGGGATTTCCATGTTTCCCAGCAGGGTCTCGTTCTTGTCTATTTCCCCATGGCAATCACTGCCGCCAGTGATCAATAAATTGAATTCACTGGCATATTGCCGGAAACGGTCCACATCAGACTGGCTATGACGGCTGTGATATACTTCGATACCCTTCAACCCAAAACCAACCAACATGGCGATCATGTCCCGGTTGATCTCAGAAAAATAAGGATGCGCCAGCGCCGGTATACCGGCTACATCGGTGATCATTTTGATCGCCTGCTCCGGTATAAGCCTGGCTTTCGGCACGTAGGCTGGCTTGTTAAATCCGATATAACGTTGAAAAGCTTCCTGGATATTATTAACATACCCTTCTTCCAAAAGCGCCTGGGCAAAATGCAGACGGCCGATAGCATTATCATTGGTAGTTGCCAGCAATTTTGCCCCGTCTAAAAATATATTCAGGTTCTTGAGTTTTTCCAGCATGGTAACGGCGCGCTCATGCCGTTTTTTACGAAAAAAACTCAAACGTTCCTGGAAAGAAGCATTCTGATAACCCAGGCAATAACCTAAGATGTGCAGTTCCAGATCGCTGCGTCCAGGCATCTCTACGCTTAATTCCACGCCGGCTATTACTTCCAGCCCGAATTGCAGTGCGTGTTCCTGCGCAATAGGGACGCCGTCAGTAGTATCGTGGTCAGTCAGGGCTATGGCCGCCAACTTTCGTTTGGCGGCATATTCCACTATCCTCTGCGGGGTAAGAGTGCCATCGCTGAAAGTGGAATGCACGTGTAAATCGATGTATTTCACCCAACTCTTCCTTTCCAAGTATATTTTAGCTATGTTTCACACCCCCGCTCTTCCTGACTTCCTGAAATTTCTCAGGAAGGGCTGGGTTCATTATAGCAACTGGGCCGCCAAAGCAGCTAACGGGCTTCTTTCAGTTTTAGTAAAATTAATATGTCCGTAAATTTCCTGCCCTTTCAGCTTTTCTACAACGTAGGTTAGACCGTTGGATGAGGCGTCCAGGTATGGATTGTCTATTTGATACGGGTCGCCGGTGAAGACTAATTTGGTGCCTTGACCGGCGCGGCTGATGATGGTTTTCACTTCCGATGGGGTCAGGTTTTGTGCATCATCGATGATAATGAACTGGTTCGGCAGGCTGCGCCCGCGAATATACGTCAGGGCCTCAATTTCCATTTTGCCGGTTTCGGTGAGATACTGAATCTTTGATTCCAGATCCTCATCGCCACTCTTATCGTTGCCCTTTTCCATCAGAAATTCCAGGTTATCATATATTGCGCCCATCCACTGGGCTAATTTTTCTTCCTTTGTACCGGGCAGGAAACCTATATCCCGGCCCAGGGGCATGATCGGACGAAGAACGAAGAATCGGCGGTATAGTTTTTCTTCGACGGTTTTTTGCAGGGCAGCAGCCAGGGCCAGCAAGGTTTTGCCGGTGCCAGCCACGCCTACTAAGGTCACGAGTTTGATGTTATCATCCAGGAGCAAGTCTATGGCAAAACGTTGCTCAGTATTAAGCGGTTTCAGGTCCCAGATACGGGTATCCTTGCGCAGGGGAACGATTTCCTTGGCGGATTTAGCATATTTACCCAGGGCCGATTGGCTTTTCTCGTCGGTCGACTTTAAGATCACAAACTGGTTAGCTAACAGTTCGTCAGCGCCGAATTTCAGTTTCTTCTGCTGGTAAAATGAATCTATCTGCTCGCTATTTACCGCTATTTCCTTACCGCCGGTATAAAGTTCGTCTATTTTTACTTTGGAGCGTTCATAATCCTGGACCTGCAAGCCGCTAGCTTCTGCTTTTATGCGCAAGTTAATATCTTTGGAAATAAAATAGACATCCTCGCCCTGGCTTTGCAGCGCCAGGGCAGTCATCAGGATCTGATTGTCATCATTATGATTGCGGAATTCAAACGGCAGTTCGATCTTGGCATCAAGCTCTATCTTGATAATACCGCCATTATCCAGTTCTATTCCTTCATTCAGTTTGCCTTTTTTGCGGAGTTTGTCCAGGTAGCGGGAAATGATACGGGAATTCCGTCCGCGTTCATCGTGGAAAGTTTTAAAGCGGTCCAATTCCTCGATGACGATCAAAGGGATTGATATTTTATTGTGTCCGAATACAGCCAGCGCTTCCGGGTCATGCAGGAGAACATTGGTGTCTAACACAAACGTCTTAAAAGGTTTTGCAAGGATCATTAATCCCCCAGCCTCTAGTGTAATGTAATATCAAATTACAAAACACAAAATTCAAAACTTGAATTTTGGCGTTTGTTATTTTGTTTATAACAGCGAGGAACGGGAATCGAACCCGCATGTCAAGCTTGGGAAGCTTGCATTCTACCATTGAACTACCCTCGCCTTATAATCTAGATGGTGCGGGATACCATTGAACTACACCCGCGTGTAAACTCCTTTTTTAGCTTGCAGCAATTGAGCAAGTTAGCTCTTAGGTGGCTACGAGCTATGAGCTAAAATTCCCTGGCGGAGTTTCATTCGCGGCCGCCCCAATAAAAACTCAGGGAAAGTTGGTTCGTGTCCTCTAATTTCATTTTATCAACCTTGTAGCCATAATCCAGGCCGAACAACTTCATCTTCAATCCAAAGCCGGCAGTCAGGAAATTATCCGCCATACCTACTCTTAGCGCCAGATTATACGGCAAGTTGAATTCTGTACCAAAGTTATAAAGGACGCGTTTCCTGGTAGTATACTTTTCGGCGTCAAAGGACAGCTTGACATTAAAATCCCTGGCGCCCGGGGCGAAAATATCATAACTAGCGCCGAGTTTAGCTACCAGGGGCACTTTTTCAGAATAGTCGCCTTTCCATTTGACGCTGGTATAGATATCCTGCAGCATCATAGCGGCCTTGAGTTGCTCAGTTAGTATAAACATCGTGCCGGCATCCAACCCGTATCCTGTTCCTGAAGTATCCTTGATCTTGCTCTGCAATATTTTCAAGTTCAATCCCAGGCTGATATCTTCAGCCAGCTTTGGCGCATAGGACACCAGCAGTACCGTATTGCTCTCATTGAAGCTGCCGGTAGCATAGTCATGGATGTCATATCCAGCTAAGTCTTTCACGCCGCTTATGATGGCGCTTATTCCCAGCCGCCAGTCAGGCAACGTTACATTAGCATAGTTATAGCTTCTGTCGAGGGACATTTTGCTATAGACAAATCCCAACTGGTTTTCTTTCGTGAATGGTATGCCGGCTGGATTCCAGTAAGGTCCACTATTATCATCGGCTACCGCGATAAAAGCGCTGCCCATGGCCAGAGCCCTGGGACCCACTCCGGTTTTTAGGTAAGGAGCAGCATTCCCCGCTTCCCCTATTTCCGCTTCAGAGTTTAGTTCCCAGCTAGAGTCCAATTGTGAGTTAAAAGATAATATAAGTCACACTAAAA
>JACRDM010000057.1 GCA_016218565.1 Elusimicrobiota bacterium
ACAAGATAAATTTTATGGGCAATGAAGTAGCGCTGGGAGTGAGAAAATCTTATCTGGGCAAACTGAGTCTAACCCAACCCTTATTTATGGGTGGTAAAATTTATGCTTCTAACCGGCAGGCAGAAATAGAACTGCGGTTAGTCAGATTAGATTATTTAAAACAAAGAGATGACCTGATCTATCAAGTGAAACAAAGTTTCTATACCGTGCTGCTGGCCCAACATATGGCGCAGATCAGCCAGGAAGCTTATGAGGTGACTGTGGCGCATCTGAAAGTAAGTCAGGCCTTATATAATGAAGGAAAGATGTCCAATTATGATGTCAGCCGGGTAAAAGTGCAAGTAGCCAATCAGAAAACCAATTGGCTAAAAGCCAAAAATAATTTTAAAATAGCAGTTGATGCGTTAATAATTATTTTAGGCTGGGAACCGGCTTTGGAAACAAAATTTGTCGGCCAGCTTGGCTATGTGGAGAGGCCGGTTAAAGGATATGAAGAAGGATTGAACCAGGCTGTTGGGCAGCGGATAGAAATACGTCAAATACTACTGCAAGAAGAGATCAGCAATAACTTTGTATTCATGGCGCGCAGTGGGCATTTGCCAAATTTACTGTTAAATTCGGTTTTTTCCCGGCAGAACTCTTCCGGATTCAGCGCCGAACAATTGTGGACTAACAGTTGGACTACAACCCTGTCTCTCACGATACCTTTATTTGAGGGGTTTATTACTACCGCCAGAGTAAAACAGGCTAAATCACAAAAAGAACAAATACTCTTAACCAAAGCCCAACTGCTAGATAGTATAAAGATCGAAGTGAAACAAGCGTATTTTTCGCTGGACCAGGCCAAAGAAAATATTGCCGGGCAAGGCGAGAATGTGGATACAGCTAAAGAAAACCTGCGTATGGCCCAGCAGCGGTATAAATTAGGATTGATGAGCGATATCGAAGTGCGGGATGCCGAATTGACGCTGACCCAGGCGGAAATTAATTATTACCAGGCGACATATGAATATATTATGGCTGAAGCCAAAGTAGAAAAAGTCATTGGAGAAATTTTAAAATAATTTAAGTGACTTTAGAATTATAATATTTGGAGGGAGATAATGAGAACAAAAAGAATAGTAACTATAATCGCGATCAGCCTGGCGCTTATTGTGGTATATCGTCTGGCGCAATTAATCCAGCGGAAAAGAGCCGAGAAGAATCTGGTAGTAAAAGAAACCGTTATTCCGGTCCGCCTGGCTACTGTAAAGAACGGTACGATGGAATTTCTGGTGAATTTTGTTGGCGAGGTGCGCGGTCTTAACGAAGCGAATATTTATCCGAAAGCGCCCGGCAAGCTGATCAAAAAAGTCGTAGATGAGGGAGCAGCAGTAAAAGCTGGACAGATAATAGCCTTATTGGATCGTGATGAACCGGCTATGGAATACAAGGAAGTGGAAGTTACCGCGCCGATCAGCGGTGTTTTTACCGGATATTTGTTTGATCTTGGCGCTAGAATAGACTCTCAGGATTCTCTGGGAAGTGTTGCTGACACCAGTATTATTAAGGTAGTAGCTAATATCCCGGAAAGGGATATTAACCTGATCAAGAAAAATGATCTGGCTAAAGTAAAGGTAGATTCCTATCCTGGCCGTGAATTTACCGGTACAGTGGATATGGTTAAAGCCAGGATAGATCCGAATACCAGGACCGCGGAAGTGAATATCAAGATTGATAATAAAGAAGGAAAATTCAAGACCGGTATGTTTGCTAAAGGCCGCATTATTGAAAAATCCTATCAGGGGATATTGATCCCAATTGAAGCAGTATTAAAAGAACAAGATAGCAGTATTGTCTATGTCAGTGATGGTAAAGCCGCAGCCAAACGTCACGTAGTTACCGGCTTAATACAAAATAATGAAATAGAGATCACTGCCGGCTTAAAAGTTGGTGAACAGATAGTGATTGTAGGCCAGGACAATCTACGCGATGGGGTGAAAGTAGAGGTTGAGCAATGAGAATTACCGAGTATTGCGTTAAGCGGCCGATATTTACCGCTATTATCTATGTAGTCCTATTGATCTTGAGTTTTATCTCTTTGGCTAAGCTCCCGGTGGACCTGATGCCGGAGATTACCCTGCCGATGTTAACAGTTATTACCTCATACCCTGGAGCCAATGCCCAGGATATTGAAACCAAGATCACTAAGACCATTGAGGATGCGGTACGTACTGTTCCTGGGATTGACTCTGCAGAAAGCACTTCTAAAGAGGGTGTTTCTGTGGTTAGGGCTAAATTTAAATGGGGTACTTCTTTGGATACAGCCAGTAATGATATCCGGGATCGGTTGGAATATATTAAGAGCCGGCTGCCTGAGGAGGCTGACAGTTCCCGGGTCATTAAATTCAATACCAGCGCTATACCGATCTTATTCATGGGCGCTAATGCTAAGGAAAGCTATGACCGCCTGAATGAAATTATGGAAAAAGACATAGCGGATAATTTGCGGTCCGTACCAGGCGTAGGAGCGGTCTATGTTCGTGGCGGCCGGATTCGGGAGATCCAGGTTGTTTTGGATATTAATAAGATGAATGCCTATAATATTTCGCTCAATCAGGTTACCGCTAAGATACAACAGGAAAATGTGACCACGCCAGCCGGCTCAGTATATGAAGGCAAGAAAAAATACAGTTTGCGAGTCCCCGGAGAATACACTACGGTAGCAGAATTAAGCCGGACTTTATTAGCCTGCTATCAAGGGAAACCAGTATATATCAGTGATATTGCTGAAGTAAAGGATGATTACCAGGAAGCATTAAAACGGATCCATGTGAACCAAAAAAGCGGCGGATTTATTGTAGTGCAAAAACAGTCCGGAGTTAATACCGTAACCGTATCCAGAGGAGTACGTGAAAAACTGGCCGCCATCTTACCCACTTTGCCTAAAGATATTGACGTCAAGATCCTGATGGATAATTCTGATTTCATTGTCAATTCGATCAATAGCCTGAAAGGATCCGTTTATTGGGGTGGTATATTAGTCATTCTGGTTTTGCTGTTTTTCCTGCGCAATCTTCGGGCCAGTTTTATTGTGGCCCTGGAAATACCCACTTCATTATTAGTAGCTTTTATTTTCGTGTATTTCAACGGGTGGACCATTAATATCCTGACTTTAGCCAGTCTCGCTATTGCCATAGGCATGGTCGTAGATAATGCTATCGTAGTGATAGATAATATTTACCGGCATTTAAGTGAAGGAGAAAGGCCCCAGGAAGCGGCCATTTTTGGCGCCGCCGAGATCAGTGCGGCCATATTAGGGTCCACTCTTACCACGGTGGTTATTTTCCTGCCCTTGATCTTTGTCGGCGGTTTTCTACAGATATATTTTAAACAATTGGCCTATATAGTGACTATTACTTTGATGTCTTCCCTGTTCGTCGCCTATACTTTATCCCCCATGTTAGCCGGGAAGATGCTCAGTCTGAAAACTCTTCATATCAATGGTAATGCCGGCAGCAATAAAATAGCAGATAGGTTTTTCCGCTGGAGTGAGAAGTGGTTTGAACGCCTGGATGAAAAGTACCGGCAGACGCTGGGGTGGGCATTACACAATCGTAAGAAGGTGATTGGCGGAGCCAGCGCTATTTTCGTCATTTCTTTGTTAATGTTTCCATTGGTGGGGACAGAGTTTTTCCCCCGGGAAGATCAGGGCTTTTTGCAGTTACGTATAGAATTGCCCCGCGGGACCAATGTTGATGAGACAGAAAAAGTAGTGGGAAAGATCGAGCAGATACTGCAGGACGAGGTTAAGGAACTGAAAATGCTGATGGTAGATATGGGAGAAAGCCGGGAAGCTATGGGCAGTGTGCAAGGCGGCCGCAAAGAACTGCCTAATGCGGCTGATTTCTTCGGCAAATTAGTGCCCAAGGAACAACGGAAACGCAGTGACCTGGAAATTATTGAAGCGGTCCGGCCTAAAATTGAAAAAATCCCCGGCTTGTCCAAGATCAATTTCTCCAGCCAGGATCCGATGCAACAGGCAATCATGGGTGGTGGTAAAGCATTAACTATAGAGCTCTATGGCGATGATCTGACCAAAGGCGCTGAACTATCTGATCAGATCTCAGGGATGATGGCGAAAATCACGGGAGTAAAAGATGTTGAAGTGAGTTTTGAACAAGGCAATCCTGAGATCTGGGTGCGCGTTGATCGTGATAAAGCCACCA
>JACRDM010000058.1 GCA_016218565.1 Elusimicrobiota bacterium
CGTCTATGTCAGTGGTAAAAGTGGCTGATAAATCAACGCCCTTATCTATCGCATCAGTATCGGCTGATACCAAATGGAAATCTTCACTGCCAGCGGTGGTGTTGGTGAAGGTTAAGGTTTTATTTATATAATAAGTTCCCAAGGCAGGAGCGGTGGCATCTTTGGAGAGATTATTGGTGGAGGCACTATCAAAAGTTCCTGAATAATCTGTTCCATTATTATATGAAATATTGTTTTTTAAGTTATCCGTATTTGCGCCATTCTCCTTAATAATTCCAGTGACAAATCCACTTACAGTATTATTAAATACAGAACTTGTAGTTGACCAATAACATCTTATCCCTATTCCTCCCGAACCATCAGAATATATAATATTATTATAAAGTTTATGCCCAGCATTTCCGCTAAGTATAACAGCGTATCCATCATTTTTTCTTGTAATTATACAGTTCATAACTGTTATATTGGTTATGGTTCCCGACTCATCACCTAACGTTAGTGTTGAATAATTATTATACTCCGAATAAAATTGGACTCTATTAATTCTTGTATACTCTTCACGTATTCGTAATGGTAAAAAATAATTCGCGGTTGAACTAATTCGATACTTCCCATTATCCCACTTACCTGTAGTATTATCACCTACCACTTCAACATAATTCGTCGCGCTCGTCGTCCAGCCGTCTATCGTCACCGCCGTGGTATCCGCCGTCGCTCCCGCGCAATGGAAAACCATGATCCTGTTGTTGGTCACCAAATCCTGCTGGTTCTGGCTTTCCGCATAAGATAAGCTCCTATAAGCGCCGCTGCCAGCGCTGCCACCGTATGCCGGGGCATCAGTCCACAAGTCAGTATCAATATATTTGTCCACCGTAGTCGGCGCCACATAGACATACTCATCCGCGCCAATATCCGAGGCGGCGATGCGGGTAACACCGTCAATATCGGTGGTGAAATTTAAAGGAGCAGACTCACCTGAGGTGTCGGTTCCGGCATTAACCATATCTGCGGTTGAACGAAGATGGAAATCTTCACTATTTGCAGTCAATGAAATTACGTCATTAGTAGCGTCTATAGTTTGATTTATTATTCCAAGAGTCCCATAATCATCAGCAGTTGCATCCGAAGATAAATTAGTGCGCGACTCCGCTTGTAAAATTCCCCAAAAATCAGCCGTGATACTTCCAAAAGCCGCATTATTTTTAGCAGTGACTAATCTTGAACCGCTACCGGAATTGTAACGAAACAGACCGTAAGCGCAACGATACATAGTATTACTGTAAACATAAGCGATATTACAACTAGTAAAATCTACTCCCCAAAAATCACCGTAGGTAGGACTATAAAACACATTATTCCAAATCTTAAAATTTCCATTTCCATCTTGACAATTAAATCCAGTTAATCTACCACTTCCTCCACTAGCGCCTGATTTCATAATACAATTTGAAACCCAAATATCATTATTTGTTCCAGAAACTGCTAATACTTGGAAACAGTATCTAAAACTGGCACCACTATCAGTAATTGAGAGTTGTAATTTATTGATTCTAATATAATCTTCATACGTTATTATACAACTTCCATTTGCAGTCTCTAGCCTATACTTATTAGTATCCCATTTACCACTGGTATTATCTCCTACCACTTCAATATAATTCGTCGCGCTCGTCGTCCAGCCGTCTATTACTACCGGCGTGGTATCCGTAACAGTCCCTGAACAATTGACTTTGGCAATCACTGAGTCAGGAGCGCTTGAGGCCGTAACATAATCTGTGCCGGTGGGTGTGCCATTCAGGACATCGGTCTTATTAATTTGCTCGGCGTTCTGGAAGGTGCCGGTAATGCCTGTAATACAGATTTGCGTAGCGGTGGCGTGTGTTACTGTGCCGTAGGCGAGGGAGGTGGCGCCTTTAACAAAACTGCCATCAGCAATAGTGCCGGTAATTCCGCCGTGGCTTAAGACGCGGCTGGTGGTCAAATCGCCGTCAATGGCTCCTTCCCAACTGTTTAAGTTGGTATAGTCTCCGCCGCCATTCGTATTTACGGTGCAAACAAATTCCGTCGCTGCGTTTAAGCGCGAAACTAGGCCCAATAATACGATAATAAATACGTTGAGATATCTCTTTATCCTGATTCTCATCCTTATTATACCTCGATCCTCAGCTAAGGGAGCAAACACTGGCGATTTTCTGGAACATCGTAAAGCTTTTAGGCAAAGCAGCTTGAGTTGTTGAGGGTACTTCAACGTAACGTCGGAGGAGTTACGCCGCCGCCGAAACAACGAATGACCTTTGCCGTTTAAAAAGCGATCTCAGAGCAGAAGAAAATTGCCAGTGGTCGCTCCATTCAACTTTTCACCAGATCTGACATCTGCTATCTAATTTTATTCCCATTCTATCGTTGCCGGCGGTTTGGAGCTGATATCGTAAACGACGCGGTTGACGCCTTTGACTTCGTTGATAATACGATTGGAAATTGTAGCCAATATTTCATATGGCAAGCGTACCCAGTCCGCGGTCATGCCATCATTGGAATTAACGGCCCGCATAGCAATTGTATTTTCGTAAGTACGTTCATCTCCCATTACTCCTACGCTCTTCAACGGTAAAAGTACGGCAAAAGACTGCCAGATCTGGGTATAAAGACTGGCTTTCTTGATTTCTTCAATGATGATCGTGTCAGCCTGGCGCAGGATCTCCAGCCGTTCTTTGTTCACTTCACCGATTATCCTGATCGCCAAACCCGGACCCGGGAACGGTTGCCGGGTAATAATTTCTTCGGATATCCCCAGCTCGCGCCCTAAAAGTCTTACTTCATCTTTAAACAGGAACCGGAGTGGTTCGATCAGCTTGAAATTCATTTTTTTAGGTAAACCGCCGACATTATGATGGCTCTTTATTACTGCCGAAGGTCCACGGACAGAGACACTTTCGATCACATCAGGGTATAAAGTGCCTTGAGCTAAAAATCTCGCGCCCTTGATCCGGCGCGCTTCTTTCTTGAATATATTAATAAATTCGTGCCCGATGATCTTGCGTTTAGTTTCCGGATTAATAATTTTTTTAAGCTTACCTAAAAAATACTTTTCCGCGTCCACATAGCACAAGCTCAATCCTAAGTGCTTCTTGAATACTTTTTGTACTTTATCCGCTTCATTGGCGCGTAGAACGCCATTATTCACAAATACGCAAGTCAACTGTTTACCAATAGCTTTATGTACGAGTACTGCGGTAACGCTGGAATCCACTCCTCCGCTCAGGCCGCAGATAACCTTATTCTGGCCTACAGTTTTTCTGATCTCTTCTGTCGCGTTCTTAATAAAGGAAGGTATGGTCCAGGTAGGAAATTCCTTGCATATTCTTAAGGTAAAATTATGCAATATCTGGGAACCCTGGGGAGTATGTACGACTTCCGGGTGAAATTGCACTCCATAAATCTTTTTATAGGGATCGTAAATAGCGGCTAGCGGGGCCTTCGCGGTATGGGCGATAATGGAATAATCAGTAGGTAATTTGGTGATCTTGTCGCCATGGCTCATCCATACTTTTTGCTCCCTGTCCAAGCCGTAAAAAAGGTCCGTGGGCTTGTTAATTATAAGTTGGGCTGCTCCATATTCCCGGGCGTTAGATTTATCTACCTTACCACCGAGTAAATGGGCAATGAGTTGCATACCGTAACAAATGCCCAATACCGGGATTCCCAGCTCAAAGATGCGTTTATCAGATAGGGGCGCTCCCTGGCCATAGACACTAGCCGGACCTCCTGACAGGATCAATCCTTTTGGGTCTTTGTCGCGCAGTTCTGATAACGGGATATCGAATGGCCATATTTCACAATAGACATTCTGTTCCCTGATACGACGAGCGATCAGTTGCGTGTACTGAGATCCAAAATCTAGAATGATTATCATGCAAAAACCTAAGGTAGCGTTTAGCGTAAAGCGTATAGGAAAACAATTCTTTTTTCTTACTATACGCTACCCGCTATCCGCCGATTTACTTCCCCATGCCTATCTTCTGCGCTTTCTGGAATTGCTTGCCTTCATGCTTGAAATCAGGGGCAATGATAATTTCAACTAACTGCATTTCCTTGATATTCTTGGCTCCCAAAGAGGCCATGCTGGTTCTTAAGGCCCCTACCAGATTCTGGCTGCCGTCGTCTATTTTAGCCGGTCCCAGCAGGATTTCCTGTAAGGTTCCGGAGGTATTGACCTGGATCCTCGTACCGCGCGGTAAATAACGGTCCGGGGTAGCCATGCCCCAATGAAAACCTTGGCCCGGCGCTTCGATCGACCTGGCCAGGGAAGAGCCGATCATGACCGCGTCACTGCCCGCGGCAAAAGCCTTGCAAATATCGCCGCTGTAGCTCATGCCTCCATCAGTGATAACAGAAATATACCGCCCTGTTTTTTTATAATAGAAATCGCGGGCCGCGGCGCAATCAATCGTAGCGGTGATCTGGGGCACACCGATACCCAATACTCCTCTGGTGGTACAGGCCGCTCCGGGCCCAAGACCGACTAGCAAACCGTCAATTCCGGTTTCCATTAATTCCAGAGCTACGTCATAGGTGACGCAATTGCCGATCAACACCGGGATCTTTAAATCTTGGCAGATTCTGGCAAAATTGACTTCCTGATACTCGCTAGATACATGATGTACCGTAGTAACCGTAGCCTGGACCACAAAAATGTCTGCTCCTGCTTCCTGGGCGATTTGCCCGAAACGCTCCGCTCTTTTGGGTATGGCTGAGACGGCGCAGGGGACTTTGGCCTTTTTGATCTCCTTAATTCTTTTGGCGATCAATTCTTCTTTGATCGGTTCTTTGTATATGCTCTGGATGATTTTGGTAGAGTTTTCCGGACCGGCAGTGACGATCTGCTGCACGATCTCTGCCGGATTTTCATAGCGGGTTTGAATCCCTTCTAAATTTAATACTGCTAAACCTCCGAGTTTGCCCATTTCTATGGCAAACTTTACATCCACTACGCCATCCATCGCGCTGGCCATGATGGGAATATTGAATTTTAGATCCCTGATCTTCCAAGCTACGTCAATTTCATTGGGATTGATGGTCAGAAGCCCCGGTACCAAGGCTACATCATCAAAACCATAAGCCTTTCTTGCTTCTCTGTCCCGGCCGATAAAAAAAGCCATTTCTGCTTCCTCCATTTGGTTATAAAATTTAATATCAAATATTTAATATCAAAATGACAAATTAAAAATAAAAATTATAAGCATTTAAAATTTTGGATTTTTCATTGTCGTTTTGATTTTTTCATTTTCATTTTGATTTTAAATTTTAACTTATTTATGGCCAGTTGAGCCAAAGCCGCCTTCATTACGGTTGGTTTCATCCAACTCAGCACTGACTTGCCACTCTATTTCTTCGAATTTTTTTAAAACCATTTGGGCCACCCGGTCCCCTTTTTTGATCGTGATAGCTTCAGCGGGGGAAGCGTTATAAACAATAATTCCGATTTCACCACGGTATCCGGCATCAATCGTGCCGGGGGTATTCAAGACAGTAAGGCCTTTCTTTAAAGCCATTCCGCTGCGTGGCCGGACCTGCAGTTCATACCCTGCTGGAACAGCTACTTTCAGCCCGGTAGGCAATAAAGCCCTGGCCAATGGCTTAAGGACCACTTCTTCACCCATATTATACAAATCCATCCCGGCATCTCCCGGATGGCTGTATTGCGGCAGTAGTATTTCGGGACGCAGCTTCATTATTTTTACGATCATAAGTTCCTATACTCCCGCGGCAGTCATTTCCTTTTTGGTTTCAGTTGCTGCTGGTTGTGCTGCCGATGCTGGCTTAACAGTTTTTAGTTTCTCAAAATCGGCATAACTTTCTTTCTGGCTATGACGATCGCGCAACTCGCCGATCTTAGACAGGTTCCAATTGTCTGTCCGGCTGTAGTACCCGACGATCCGGGTAATGCCATACACATCTTTGGAACCGCAGCTGGGACAATCATTAATGAGTCCCCGGTTCATTTCCTGGCAATTATTGCAGATGGTAAATTCCGGAGAAATAGTGATCTGGGCGGCAGAAGTATTATTCCAGGATTTAGTCACCAGGCTCAAGATAGCGCTGGGCTCTGGTTTATGCTCACCAATGAACGCATGGTTGATCGCGCCGGCTTCGATGATACTGTGGAATTTGCTTTGCTTGATGATCCGGTCGATCATGGAAACAGGCGCGCTGGCAGCCAGGTGAATACTATTGGTATAATAATACTGGTCCTGCTCGATATTACCCTTGATGACGCTCCGGGATTCAGGATACTCGCGCAGATCGATCTTCGCAAAACGCCTGGTCGCTGATTCTGCCGGAGATTCTTCCAGAACAAATTTCAAACCGTGTTTCTTTTCATATTCCTTAACCTTCAGGAACATATGGGAAATGATCTTCAAGCCGAGTTTGTACACTGCCTCATCTTCGTGCAGCTGTTTTCCGGTCAGAAACTGGACGCACTCGTTCAAGCCGCACATGCCGATAATATAACTGGCTTTATCCAGATTGATGTACGGCTTGCCGTCAGCCGCTGGTTTGCCTACCTGCCAGAGCGGCAAACCTTTACGGTTCATCAATTTGGCAATAAAAGACCGTTTCTGCAAATGCGCTTGTACCGCCAGGTCCAGGACCTGGTCCATTTCCTCCAGCGCCTGATCAGTGTTTCCCAGGCCTGCTTTAAAAGCTAACTGGGGCAGGTTAATGGTCACATTCTGGAAACCGCAAAACCGCAGGCTCTCCGGATGATTGATCATGTAGGCATCCTCTGCTTGGCTCAGGTCCAGCGTAGTTTTCAGGCGGCAGCATTGGGAGAGAGTGACTTCATCGCGGTCAAAAACAAAATAGGGAGAACCATTCTCGCTGGCGATCAGACACGCGTGCTGCAATAGCTCAAACTGGACCGGATCATTAAAAGAGGACTGGTTAATATGCAGGTCCATCTTTGGAAATTCGAACATATGGCCGTGCGCGTCACCTTCCCGCCAGACATCCATCATGGCTTTGGCAAAGGCTTGCGCTTCTTTTTCATATTCAATATATTTCTGGCCGGTGTATTTACCGCCTGGCCCGATAGCTTCGATATTCTTCAGGTATGAAGGCACGCTCAAATGAATATTGAAGTCGATAAACAAGGTTTGTCCGCCACGGCTGAACGCATTCTGGGCACAGGAGAAAATCAGGTACTGTGCTTCCTGCTTCATTTCTTTTTCGCTCAGGCCAACCAGATAGGGAGCGTACAGAATATTAGTAAAAGCCACTCCCAGAGCGCCAGCGTAATAAGCCTGCATGCTGGCCAGGAACGTGTTCAGATGGCCAGTAAGTGTCCGGGCATGTTTGGCGGGAACAGAGCGAATGTTCAGGTTCTCCAGGTCCAAGCCATATTTCTTGATGTATTCCAGGGAATGACTGGAACAATATACTCTGGTCGGATATCCCAAGTCATGGAGGTGCATCGCCCCTTTCAGATGGGCAGTGGACACTTCTTCAGAAAATATTTTTTCCAGGGCATATTGTTTCAGCGTATTTTCCGCGATGGCCAGGTTGATCGCTTCCGGGCTGTTGGCGGCGATATTGGAATTTTCGCTGGACTTGGAAAAAATGAGCTCTTCTAAATCATAGATCGGAATACCCAGGGCCCGCTGTCTTTTTAATTTGCCGTTACGATAGCCGAGATTGAATAATTCATTATCCACCATTTCACGGATGAACGAAGTAGTAACCTGGCGTGAACCGCTGGCCAGGATCTTTTCTTCGACTGCATCGGCAATCTTGGCAGCTAATTTCTTGTCGAGGCCGGCTTCCTTCACCAAGGCGGCGGAAATGGCTTCTTTGTTCCAGGGCAATATTTCTTCATGAGCCGGGGTGGTAACCATGAGCGCCAGATCAGTGGCATTAGTTTTGGCGGCCACTTCTTTTCTGACCCTAAGCACCTTTCTCATGCGGGCACGTTTGTGCCGATATAGGATAAAGGCTTTAGCCGTCGCAGCATGGCCTTCTTCAATCAATACTTTTTCTACGGCATCGCCGATCACTTTGGAAGAGAGTATCTTTTTATGGCCATGTTTTTTCTTAAGATAGGCAATCACCTCGTCTGCCAAAACAGCGGAAATGCGCTTGTTCTTGCCGCCCACTTCCTTGGCTGACTTGAAAATACCATTGACAATATTCTCTTTGCTAAAGGGTTCGGTGGTGCGTTCACGCTTACTGACCTTGACGGAAAAAACAACCCCTTTTCTCTTTGCCATGTAGCGTATTGCCCCCTTTGCAATAGTATTTATTATCTGATCCTGGAGTTAGTCACATATTTCCTGCACTCTAACTCAGTTTCTCTTAAATAGTTCATCGGATAAGGAGTTAGATTGCTCAAACTGTGGTCCAGCGTTTCTTCCGGGCTGAATTGCTGGATGTAAAATCGCTTGCTTCCTTGCAGATAGGCGGCGATTTCCACCAGGTCGTTTTTTTCCAACAGGCTGGGCACATACGTGGTGCGGAATTCATAGTCAATACCGGTGGTGCGCAGGAGAGCAATGCTTTGTTTGATGCGGTTGAGGTTTAAATTGGTCCCGCTCAGCAGTTTATACTTATCATTCAGTGGAGCTTTGATGTCCATGGCCACGTAATCTACAAGTTTTTGCTTGATCAGAGTTTCCAGCATCCTGGGCTGGTAACCGTTAGTATCTATTTTAATAGGAAATCCGAGGGCTTTGACTTTCTTGATGAAAGCAAAAAGTTCGTGATTCAGGCAAGGCTCGCCGCCACTGATAACTACTCCGTCCAGCCAGTCCTTTTTCTCTTGTAATACTTGTAATACTTTATCCTGGGAGATCGCGGCGCTAGCCGCGTTGGCTTTTACCAGTACTCTATTATGGCAGAACGGGCAGACGAAATTGCAGCCGCCAACCACGATTACCGCGCTGATCCGGCCTTCCCACTCGATTAGGGAATTAGTTATAAATTTTTTGATCTTTAATTCGCCCATAATTTAAACCAGCGGGTAGCGGATAGCGTATAGGATTGGATAGGGCAAACCTACCCGCTATACGCTCTACGCTAGACGCTGCTTCCTTTGAAGAATTTTTTGAATTCCTGGCTGGTGGGCACGGTTTTTTTCCAGCGGGCCAGCTCCTGGCCGTCTTTTTCTAAAATAGTAGTTGGAAAATCCAGGGCATCATAATATGCGCCCTGGCTCAAACCGTCAACGGTATCCAAGTCAAAATAGACGATCTCGGCCTGACTCGATAAATCCCAGTGATTCAAAAAGAAATTGAATTTTTCTTTCACCGCTTGGCAAGCCGCGCACGTTGTTTTACCAAATACTTTAATTTTCACCCCGCCCTTCTTCTCCGAACTATTAGCGGCCTGTTCTTTTGTTTCCATAATAATATCACTCC
>JACRDM010000060.1 GCA_016218565.1 Elusimicrobiota bacterium
ACGTAACAAATACTCCCCTTTTTTCAATTAAGGACAGGTCGGTCACCTTAAAATCCGGCACATTACCAGAGGTAATATACGTTTCTATGGTCTTCCTGGCTATTTTCAATAGTTCCTGTTGTTGCGCCTGGGTGAGCATTTTTTTCTCCTTTTCTACAGAGACTGGTTCCAGATATATAACGGCTGAGGTATAGCCTACTACTCTGGCCCTATCGCCGGTCACATCTCCGCTGGTAGCATATTTTAAGATCTTTATTTTTGCCGGACCCTTTAATCTGGCTATTTCCAGGGCTGTAAGGACTGCTCCGCGGCCGCATAATTCACCGGCGCCAGTATCCAGCGCTGAGGAAAGTTTGGTTATATCCTGTCGTTCCAATAGATCAAGTGCACCGCGGTCCATTACTTTGGCCTGTTCATCATTATAATAATGGCTCATGTCGGTAGAGATTATAAACAAATACTTTTTATTACGGTCACAGTGTTTGAGTATCGCCTGGGCCAGCAGAGCGCAGTTAGAAACCGTCGGATTACTGACTAAAATGGGAATGATCTTGAAATTTTTTAAGACCTTCTGCAAAAATGGCAGTTGTACTTCCAGTGAATGTTCTTTGGCGTGCGCCTGGTCAGAGCAGGTAAATAAAATATTTTCATTGGCTAGGGCTTTGGCCATTGCTGAATCCACCGGGACCTTGCCAAGTGGTGTTTCCCATGATCCCGTAGTATAAATACTGGCCACATTAAGATACTGGTGATGGCTGGGTCCGATCAGGATGACGGTATCAAAGGACTGGTGTTGGATCAATTTATAGCCGTACGCCGCGACTTGTCCACTATAAATATAGCCAGCATGCGGTACGATCAGAGCCAGGATTTCAGGGCTTACTTTTTGCTCAGGCGCCTGGGACAGGTAGTGGTCTATTAGAGCGCTTAGTTTTATCTTGTCGGCCGGATAAAAAGCAGCGGCTACGGCCGGCGATCTGGTAGGCTCAAGGCTTTTTCCAGAACAACTGGCACTCAGAGTTATGAGGGAAAATAATAAAAAAAGGGTTTTAGGCTTCATTAGTTCCACCTGCCGGCAATGGTCTGCCCGCAGTAATCACAGGCGCTGTTGGTGAGATGTATTTCCAGTACGTTATAACCCACTCTTTTAACCACCGCTTTCTGACATTTGGGGCAGTATGTATTTTCTCCGGGATGGCCTACTACATTCCCGATATAGGCAAAATGCAAACCTTCTTTAAGAGCGATAGCGCGGGCCATTTCCAAGGTCTTTATAGGAGTCGGAGATAAATTCTTCATCTGGTAGGTAGGATAAAAACGGGAGAAATGGATCGGTACATCCGGACCGAGATTGGTGAAGATCCACTGGCACATCTTCCGGATATTTTCAGGATTATCATTTTCCTCTGGCAGGATCAGGTTAGTGATCTCTAACCAAATGCCTTTTTGCCTGAGGATAATAAGCGTATCCAGGACTGGCTGCAAATGGCCGCCGCAAATTTTCTGGTAATAATCTTCGCTGAAGCCTTTGAGGTCAATATTAGCGGCATCCAGGTAACGACCTAGTTCTTTCAATGGTTCCGGATTTATATAGCCATTGGAATGATAAACATTTTTAATACCCCTTTTCCGGGCCAACTTACAGATATCCAGCATATACTCATAGAAATTGGTCGGTTCAGAATAGGTATAGGCGATTACTTTGCATTTTTCCTTGATCGTTTGATTGATGATATCGCGGGGAGAAAGGGAGAAATTATTCGTATTTAGTGGCGAGACCTGGGATATTTCCCAATTTTGACAGAATTTGCAGCGTAAATTACACCCGGCGCTAGCGATACTAAAAACCTCTGCCCCAGGATGGTAATTAAAAAATGGTTTCTTTTCTATCGGGTCAATATGCACCGCGCAGGGTGCGCCGTAACCTAAGGTATACAATGTGCCGGCCACATTCTTTCTAGCCCGGCAAAAACCAAGCTCCCTATTGCCGATCAGGCATTGCCAGGGGCAAAGACGGCACTGTACCTTTTGACCTGATAACTTTTCATAGAACAGGGCTTCCCGGTAAGACTGGGTCTGGCCGGAATATACCTGCCAGGCCATTATCCCGGTGAGCGACGCGGTTAGCGCGCACCATAAAATTATTTTAGCTAGTTTATTTTTATTCACCATGCGCACCCATACCGGCCAGGTCTTTGAGTAGTTTCTCCCAGTGCGTTCCCGGCCAGTATATCTTATCACAAAGGGCACAGTATGAAAACTGTTTTATTGATTCATAGATAAAAGGGGCCACCCGGCCCCGCACTTGTTCTTTACCAATATGAATCACGATGTGGTTGCATAAAGTGCAGCGGCTGAATAACCGCTCTTTGCGCACCTTGATTTCGTTTGGATATTGCTGTAATAATTGTTGAACTTGTTCTCTGAGGAAGTCACTTTGGATGAAAATGAAACGGATAACCTGGCGGCGGGTAAAATGAGTATCACGAGTGATGATGATCCGGTCCTCCTTCAATGAACGCAGTAGCAATTCGTTCCGGCCAGGTCCTGAATGGAATTCAGTGTCATATCCCAGAATACGCAACCAGACAGCTAAACGCCCCAGCATGCTATCAACTATGAACTTTGGTTCAGACTGTTCAATCATGGGCTCACTATGAACAATAAGGTTAAAGTCTTATGATACTGTACTCTCTCGTGCCTAATTCTAGTTGTTCAGCCTGGCGCAATTGATCTCTCCAGTTTATGGCTGGCCAGACTTCCCGGAACAGGTCCCGGCCGGCAGCTTGGTTGACCAGGTCGACACTGGCTTGGTCAATACTTACCGGGTCAAGAGAAGCCATAATACCAATATCGGCAATGAGCGGTTTATCTTTGGCCTGGGATGGATAGCAGTCACAGTAGGCGGTAATATGATTAAGGAAATTTACATAAAGGCATTTATTATTTTTATTAGCTAAAACACCGGCCGCGTATTCAGCGATCTTTTCCTGGACAACAGTATACGTCTCGTTCCAGGTTATCTGGACGGCCTGAAAAGAACAGGATAAAATACAATCGCCGCAACCGTTGCACTTCTTACGATCTATTCTGGCTTTACCCTGGACCAGGCTGATAGCCTTGGCCGGACACCATTTCAGACAATTTTTACAGGCGGTGCATTTCTGAGGATCTATTTCAGGCCGGACGCTATTATGCATTTCATATTTACCGGCTTTTGATCCGCAACCCATCCCCAGGTTCTTGAGCGCTCCCCCAAAACCACTGAGTTCATGGCCTTTGAAATGCGACAAGCAAACTAGGCTGTCAGCATAATATATATCTTGGGCAATCTTGACGCGGGAAAAGTGTTTCCCTTTCACTGTTACGTTTTGATAGCTGTTGCCGCGCAGACCATCAGCGATAATCACCGGGGCGCCACAAGCATCAATACTGAATCCATGTTCTGCCGCCACCAGGCTGTGGTTTACCGCGTCTGACCTTTTTCCTTTATATATTGTAGAAGCATCGGTCAGGAAAGGCACGGCCTGTTGCTCTTTAACTAATTCTACAATAGGCTTAACCCAGTGTGGCCTGATATAACCAATATTGCCTGGTTCGCCAAAATGCATCTTAATAGCCGTAAAACTATTCTTATGGACTACTTCCTTAATGCCACTTTTAAGTACCAGTTCCGGTAATAGGTCAATATCCTTGATAGCAATAAAAAATACTTTAGACATGGCTGATCTCTTTATTCTGGTACTGGCTCGTAGTATTATTGGAGAATCACTACGGAATTAATCCGGATATTCTTCAGCGGACGATCGTTTTTATCGCGGGTCTGCTGGGCAATTTTATTTACTACCTCCATCCCTTCAGTAACTTTCCCAAAGGGGATAAAACCATACTGATCCAGCCCCAGATTGTCATTAAGGTTAATGAAAAATTGAGCCTCAGATTGGGAGTCAATAGGTACGGCACGGGAAGCCGAAGCCATGGATATACTGCCGCGAACGTTAGATAATTTTCTGGCTTCCACACTTATGGTTCCACCGCCCGTACCGTCATTGCCTGGATCGTTGTCTTTAGAGAGCGGGTCCCCACCCTGGATGACAAAGCCAGGGACTAACCGATGAAAAGTGGTTCTATCAAAAGCTTTGGTTTTGGCTTTTTGCCTAAAGTTCGCCACTGTTTTAGGCGCTTTTTCCGGTTGCAGCTCGATAGTTATTTTTCCCAGATCTGTCGACAATACAGCGGTTACTTTACTTTTATCTTTAGCTGCCGCGTTAACCAAGAATAGCCCTCCTAAAAATAATATTGAAACTATAATTAATCTTTTATTATTCATAAATTTATCCTCCGGCTAAAGAGATCACCCTCTGGGAACGGATTTATGCACGACAAGAATAAAACACTATAGTTTGGCTTAACCAAAAATATTATAGTATATCCCAGACCTTAAAACAATCATTATTTCATAATAATTTCATAATAATTGATCCAACAGTTTAATACGTAAGTCCGTAACCATAGGAAAACAAAGGATCCTAGCTTGAGTCGCCGTAATTAAGCAGAAGCTGGTTAGCGCTTTTTGGCCAAGAGTGAGAAAGTTTTCCCTTAAAGTTATAATCGCCAAACAATACTTCTGCTATTCCTTGACCTTCTGTCCCTGGCAGCCAGGCAGTTACTAAAGCGTTAGCCTTATCAAGTATCAGCGGGCGGACAGAAATCAATATATACCTAATAATCCTGGAAAATCAAGTTCACGCTTAGAAAATTACATTTTTATATTTGTCAGAAGCCCCTCTAATTTTTTAGCAGTTTCATCCAGCTTCGCAGCGGTTTGAAGAATTGTTTCCGGGGATAAAGAATGCTTCACTTCCTGCAAGTCCTCTTTTATCTCATGTGCCAGCTTATGATCTTGCGCCAGAAATCTCCTCAACCCTTGCACCATGCTATTAAAGGCATAGGCCACTTCTTTGAACTCATCTTTTTTCCTGGTGCGCATTTCTCCACTGATATCACCCCGCCCTACTTTTGCCAGCATTTCCTCCAATCTTTTGAGCGGCCCGACAATACGATGGGAAACAAATACCCCTCCTCCCCAAATTAAGAGCGCTCCTAATATGAACCAACTGAAAAAAACCACATTCATCTGTTGGACAATGGCAAATATTCCGGTAAACTGCGGTTGTTGCAGAACCAGACGCGTAAGCTGATAATACAGAGACATCTGGGCGAGACCGATCGTAATGATAAAAGCAATGATCCCCAAGATCACGTATTTCAACTGGAAAGGTTTTTGGGTCAAATATTTCTTTCTTTTTTCTGCGGTCTTTTTCATGATATACCTCTTTTTGTTATTTCAACTGCTGATACGTATGGATAACGCTCCCCACCGGTATGGCCCTGGATACATTATTCGCTAGGTTCGCGTCGAAAGTATTGTTAAAGGTTGGCGCACGCACCGGTCCCCCTAAAAAGGAACAGAGCGAACCATACTGGGTGAACATATCCAGCCATTGATTTGTATGCACGGTGAACATGGTATTTTCCAGAGCCGTATAGATAAAAGCATCAATGCGCAAGTCACGATAGCAGTACAAATTACCGTATATATTAAGAGCCTTGTAATCTCCATTCACTGCAAAATATTTTATATTATCTGCGCGCATGTCATTTGTTTCGTAAGTGTCACTGGCCAGAGTAGTTAAGTAATAAGCATTTTCATATTGATTAGCCTGCGAGATCAAAGCGATAGCGTCATTGGTAGGATTCACCGTAGCCGGATCAAAGGGATAGCTTTTGCCAAAGGCAAAACCCAACTCGTCTATATAAAACTTCCGGAAAGTATTATCAAAATTCGTAAAGACGATTTCCAGATTGTCATGGCTGTGATTGTTGAAATCATCGATCTGACTTAAGCTGAGAGTATTGCTTGGTGTATTGTTCACTAAGACGATCCTCTGCCAGGTATTATTATAACAAAATCATATTATTTTGTATAGAGAGAATATTACAACTTGAACAGATTAAACAATCCGAAACCAATA
>JACRDM010000014.1 GCA_016218565.1 Elusimicrobiota bacterium
AGCCAAAATACCGCCAATGGGCATACCATAACCTTCATGACTATCCGGCATAATAGCCACCCATTTGAACGCAAACGGGAGATTGGCAAGATTCTTAGCTTGTTGTAACGCTCCGTTCTCGATCTCATCAAGCCACATCTTGATCGGTAATTTTTCAGTATCAATAACCTTCATTGTCTTTCCATTTTTGACTCATAACTTTTTTCACCTGAAAACCTCCCCTCACGCGATTTTCATTCTTATTGGTGCCCCGCTAAAAGCGGGGCATGAAAGTTTCATTTCTCTATAACGACTTAAGTTAGACTCCACTTCGTTCCGCTAACTGATTATCCCCTACTGATCCCGAATTAGCGGGATCAAACACGCGGGGACAGGCCCAGATTTCTAAATGATTGCGCCGCTTACAAACTCTTGATTAAATCTGTGTAATCAAGTATAGGATTGAAATGGGCGCTACTCCTATACTTCAAAATAGACTATACCATATTAACATCATATTCTGAATCGAAGCTTATTTGACCTATTCCGTGAACTTACCTATTAATAGCACAGAATACGAATTCGCTTTTTATAGCTTTTTGTACTTGAAAGCCCCCTCCCCTATAAATCAATACTTTAATGAACGTCCCCTTATTCCCCTGAATCAGGATAAAGCTATATTCTTAATAAAGACGCTTCGATACCGGCAAAGCGATCCGGATCAGTTGTTCTATATTGCGCACATCTTTGCGCTGCTCGGGCGTGGCAAAAGCAATGGCATGACCAGGATGTCCGGCCCGGCCAGTACGGCCGATGCGATGTACATAATTTTCAGCTTCATCCGGCAGATCATAATTAATGACCACCTCTATACCGACCACATCAATACCCCTGGCTGCGATATCTGTCGCTATCAGCACGCGATACCGGCCGGATTTAAATCCTTCCATAGCCTCCTGCCTCTGTCCAAGAGTACGGTCAGAATGTATTTCCGCGGAATTGTAACCCATACCCCGCACATGCCGGGCGAGTTTCCTGGCGCCATGCCTGGTCCGGCAAAATACCAAAACTGAGCCATGATATTGCGCCAGCACTTTTTTTAGAAGCTCAGATTTTTCTTCTTTCCTGACAAAAAAGAGTTCATGAGTGACTTTCTCGGCGGCTGTCCCGGCACGGGCCATCTCTACGCGTATCGGTAGTTTCATATGGTGCGTCGCGATCTTGACAATTTCTTGCGGCATAGTCGCTGAAAATAGCATGGTCTGCCTGTCTCTGGGCACATTTCTCAGGATCCTATCAATCTGCGGGGCAAAGCCCATGTCCAGCATGCGGTCAGCTTCATCCAGCACCAGGATAGTAGCATCATCAAGCCGGATATTCTGACGGTCAAGAAGATCGATCAGGCGGCCGGGTGTGGCAATAATAATGCGGGGGTTTTTACGCAATTCAATGATCTGGGCAATGAGCGAAGCTCCGCCAATGAGCACCGCGGTGCGCATATTAAAGGCACAGACAAATTTCTGGAAAACTTCATTCACCTGTAGCGCCAGTTCCCTGGTTGGTACCAGGATCAGTCCGCGGCCGCTTTTCTGGGCCAGTTGCTGCACCATCGGGATAGCGAAAGCTAATGTTTTACCGGTACCGGTCTGGGCAATGCCGATCATATCCTTGCCCTCTGAAGCAATGGGAATGGCTTTATACTGGATCGGCGTAGGTACTTTAAACTTAAGCCGGTCAAGTATTTCGAGTACCTTAGGGGCTACTCCCAATTCGTAAAAACTGTGCTTTACATTGTTGTTTAATAACGTCATAATTTTTCCTTCTTTTTAATTTTATTTTAAGGTACGCTAAAAATACAGCGTCCCTTGATTACACAGATTAAAGATAGATAAGAAAATTCGTATAATCATTTGAAAATTTGTATAATTTTGATAAACAAGTCCTTAACCAGAATATATCCTTCTGGCCCGGCCAGCCAGCCTCCGAGCAGCATCATCACCCAACTGACCGCATAGATCGTGATTCCCATAATAGCGTAGAATCTTTTTCTTTTGGTTTTGATAGCCAGGTAGCTGCAGAGCGCTGCGCCGCCCAAACCAATAATGGGATTTATCGCCACCAAACCCACCCCAAACCAGAAAGCAATTGAATGATTTCCCACCTTTAACCTCTTGGGTGATATTTCTTGTGTATTCTCTTTAATCCCTCTTTCGCAATGCTGGTATAGATCTGGGTCGTAGCAATGCTCGCATGCCCCAGCATTTCCTGAATAGAACGTAAATCTGCCCCATGCTCGAGCAGGTGCGTGGCAAAAGAATGCCTAATCAGATGCGGGGTCAGCTTTGGGGTTCCGGCCTTTTTGCCGTATTTTTTAATAACTTTCCACAATCCGGCGCGGGAAAACTCGCTACCCTGCTGGGAGATAAACAATCTATTGGTCAACCGGCCTTTCTTGAGCAGTTTTGGCCGGGCGGATCTTTTATATTGTTTTAAGAATTGGATCGCGGTCCTGCCAAGCGGGACTATCCGTTCCTTGCCGCCTTTGCCAAAGCAGCGCACATAGGCAACGGAAAGGTCAATATTATCCTCATCTAATTTGATCAGCTCGGAAATGCGCAGGCCGCTGGCATACATCACTTCCAGCATCGTGCGGTCACGCAGGCCTAGGTCGGTAGCAATATCCGGCTGGTTCAGGAGTGTTTCCACCTGCGCGCTACTCAAGGTCTTGGGTAAATGCATTTCGTGCTTGGGAGCGTCCAGGTTCTCCGTCGGATCCTGGGCAGAGATGTTTTCCTGCAGCAGAAACCTATGGAAATTCCTGATGCTGACCAACGCGCGGGCCAAGCTGGCTACTTGCAAGCTTCCCTGCCGTCGGCTGACCAGATAATCAAACACGGCTTTTTCAGTGATAAATTCAGGCGCAACGATCCGGCGTGACTTTAAATAATTGCGGTAATAAGTTAAATCCCGCTGGTAGGCTTCAATAGTACTGCGGCTCAAACCTTTTTCTACGGTCACATACTGCAAATATCTTTTGATCAGTTCTTCCATCGCGTCTTTTCCTGGCCGATAGTTGAAGCTGGCCCATGTCCAGGATAAATAACCGTATCTGGGGGTAACGTAAACAATTTTCCCCGGATACTCTGCCATAAGACGGTTTCGTTGCCACCAGTAAAATCGGTCCGTCCCACGCCATTATTAAACAAGGTATCGCCGGTAAAGGCAAATCCTTTCCCGACCAGGGTTATTCCCCCGGGCGTATGTCCAGGGGTATGCAGCGCTTTGAATTCGAGCGGGCCGAAAAAGACGATCTCTCCGTCATGCAGAAACGCTTCCGGGGTAAACCCGGCCAGGTCAACATCTCCATGGTGAATCAACAATTTAGCTTTGGTTTTCCGCCGTAAGGCTTCACTGGCTCCGGTATGGTCGAAATGACCATGAGTATGGATAATAAGTTTTACCATCACTTTCAGAGAATCGATGACGGAAAGTATTTTCTCCGGTTCCTCACCAGGATCAATGACCGCGGCTTGCCGGGAGTCATCATCGTAAACAATATAGCAATTGGTTTCCAGGGATCCAACTGGTATGGTCTCGATCTTAATCTTTGGTTCAGCCACTATTTTTTAGCCTCTTTATCTTTTGCTTC
>JACRDM010000015.1 GCA_016218565.1 Elusimicrobiota bacterium
CAGTGTTAATTTGAGAATCGCCAGAGGTGATAATTCATCATTTGGCGTTGATTATGGGGATTTTGATGAGGGTATTGGCGCCATGCTTAGTAGCGCCCGCTATTTTTTGAATAAAGACGCGAAATGGCATACACGGCGGCTCTCTTCCTTTATGAAAGCGGAATTAGCGGCAACTGATACATTAAAGGTTACACCCATTATTTATCATAAAGCGGATCAAATCGTTAACGATACCGGATTTTCCAATACGGTTACCAGAAATGGGTTTCCACCGGGGACTATTCGTTATTATAAACAGCAAGCTTCCCGAACCGGAATAGGTTTGGACTTTTCTTATATTCCAATCAAAAGCCTGTCTTTGCTGTGGGGCGTAGTGTATGAATCTGATACGACAGAAAATGAAGATCGTAATTATGCCGTTAAAATGAATAATGATGATAATATTATTGGTGAAGGAACCATTGGTTCCTCTTCCTACATAAATAGAATGCCTGTCTTTTACAGAAAGCTTTACTCTGCTTATGGACAGTGTATTTACGAGTTTACCAGTGAATTTAAGGGAATAGGCGGAGGAAGGTATGAAAAAGACACTTTCAACCGGGGAGAATTCATACCACGTTTGGGATTAGTATGGGATAAAAAGCTGGCTAATGAACGTGAATTAATTTCTAAACTGCTCTGGGGAAAATCTTATAGAGCGCTTGCTAACTATGAAAGATTTGATGTTTATAATCTTGGGGGTCTTAGAAAACAACCGATAGATTTATCAGCTACAAATCCCGAAAGAGCTTCAACCTTCGAATATCAAACCATTTATTTGCCTGATAAACGTGTGAAATATGATGCCACAGCATGGTGTACAAGAGTTACTGACAAAATACTGGAAGGTACCGAAGGATATACTATAGTTAATGGCAAAAATATTAGCTCAATGAAAGAAACTACTTATGGCGCCATACTTGGAACAGATGTACAGCTCAGGCAAAATCTTTTATGGGAAATAAATTATACCTATACTGCCGGCAAAAACGGGGAGGTGCATTTTAAGAATGGGCAGATGGGTGTGCCGGATGAAATTACGTATGAAAAATTGCTGCAAATTGCGCCGCATAAAATTAATTCTCATGTCAACTACAGCTACAATGAAAACGTGAATATGGATCTGGGGATTCATTTCGTTGGTGAAAGAAACGCGGACCCGCAGGACAGGCTGTATGGTTATGGCACTGCCGCGCATGGCACGGCTCCTGGTTACACCACTGTTGATTTGCATATTTCCTCTAAGATTACTAAGGTGAAAGGTTTGTCGGCGAGTTTTTTAGTTTCAAACCTTCTTAATGAAAAATATGTCCAGTTATCCAGAGCCCAATCAGACTATGTCTCATATTACGAGCCGCAGCCTGGAAGAAGAGCAATGTTAACTCTGAAATGGATGAGGTAACAAGATATTGAGAGTTATGGGTCTTCTCGATAATAAGATAGTTGACAACCATACCGGCTGTTGGTAAAATAAGAGTATGCCCAGACAAAAAAGAGTTGGTATATATTTTGTGATTACCCGTGGGATAAACCGGGGAATCTTCTTTGCTGATAATGCCGCCCGGGAAGAGTTTGTGGCCCGGCTGGGAAAATTAGTTGAGGAAACAGGGAGTATATGTTATGGTTGGGCCTTAAGGCCCAACCATTTTCATTTAATCCGCCAAATTTAATGGACCGGGCTAAGGGAAAAATGAGAAATAAATTCTTTAAATTACTCCTGGCTGCCGCTGGCTGGACCTTTGTCATAGTAGGGCTCCTGGGGTTGTTTTTGCCGGTTTTACCAGGGGTGCTTTTCTTAATAGCGGGCCTTTTTTTACTGTCCAAAGATAATCTATGGGCCCAGAATCTGGTTGAAAAATTGAAAGGACGGTATCCGGAAGCTTTTATGCGCTTTGAACATTTTCGCCGGACGATAGAAAGATATTTCCACAACACAAGTATTAGGCAGCTTCTTTTTTCTCCTGCTCTCCTGTCCTTGTTAGGTTTATGTTTCTTTTGGGCCCTGGTGTATTTTGATATTCTGATTAAAAATAAATTTTATTCATTTGGTGAAATAGCTCGTTTTTACTTGCCTGGCCATAAAGCGCTGGCCGCGGCCTGGCAGCATGGACACCTACTGCTATGGGCACCTCAGCTTTTTGGCGGGTTTCCGCTGTATGCCGCAGGGCAGTTGGGCGCATTTTATCCTTTGAACATTCTGCTGCATGCTTTTTTTGCCCCAGAGTACGCCGTATCCCTATTACTTATATTCCATATTTTGCTGGCCAGCCTTTTTACCTATCTCTACACCAGACAGATGGGGTTAGAAGAGAGCGCTGCTTTGGTGGCTAGTGTGGTTTTTGCTTTTGGCGGATTTTTAACCACGAATCTGATGCATGTCAGCCTAATCTTTGCTTCGGCCTGGTTTCCGCTTGGTCTTTATTTTATTGAAAAGTATATCCAGGAGCGCCGGCGATCTTTCCTGGTTTGGTTTAGCCTGGCAGTAGCCCTGCAGGCTCTGGCCGGGAACCAGCAGATATTATTATTTTCCATAATAGTCTATATTGCCTATTTTGCCTGGTTCTGGTCTCGGGAAAAACTACCCTTCAGGGAAGCCGCGTATTTTACCGGCTTAGTCCTGTTAGGTTTGTCTTTGGCCGCGGTCCAATTAGTGCCATATCGTGAATTGCTGTTAAACGGGGTACGCTCGGGAAAATATGACTGCGGCGCCACCTATTTTCCGCTACGCAACTTTATTACCTATATCTTCCCTAATTTCTTTGGTTGGCAAAGTCCTTCGGCCAGTCCATATTATTATGGTCTGGCTACCTACTGGGATTTAGCTTGTTATATTGGCATCGCCCCGCTGATACTGGCTTTGGTAGCGCTGATGTTCCGTCTTACCAGGCATCTGAATTTTTTTATTTTTCTTTTAATTGGCGCTTTGGTCTTGTCGTTTGGCCATCATCCTGACGGCATTTCCGGATGCCTGATGATCGGCAATTTCAGCCTGGCGGTGCTGGCTGGTTTTGGCTTGAAAATAATTCTTTTGAAAAAAGAACGGTTTAGCCTGGTCTTAAAAAGAGTTTATGTCTTAACTAGCTCATTCATGCTGCTGGCTTTTGGCCTGGGTTATGGTTTGATCTTGCTGGGGAAAGAACGATTAGCTAAAATAGCCGGTATTTTTAGTCAAATCCCATTATCTAAGTTGGTAATTTGGGCGGATCAATTAGTTGGCGGGTTACAGTATTCTCTGGATTTGATCAGCCTGCACGTATATACGCAGTTGATCATTCTCTTTTTAGTGTACTGGATCATTAAGGGTTTTCTGGAAGGGGAAATTAAAGCGCCGGCTTTTCAGCTAATACTGATAGGTATCATTATGTGCGACCTTTATTATTTTGGGCTGGGATATAATGTGACTACCGAGAAGAATCAGGTGTCGCCCTCATACCGGGTGCTCAATATATTAAAAACAGATCCTGATTATTTCAGGATCTACAATTATCGGATCAGGCGGGATTCTGAAATACCCGGCCCTGAACAGGGTCTTACTCCGAATATGAACCTGCTGTGGGAGGTCGATGAAATCAATGGCTATAGCCCCTGGGAGCTGACAGCGATGAACAAACAGCTCAGGGAAATTGAACAGCAGCCTATCCCCCAGTTCTTGCCGGCATTGGGCCGGTGGAATGTAAAGTACGTCATTACTACTCAAAAGATCGTGACTGCAGGCTTAAAATTAGTTTTTCAGGATGCGCAGACTTATATGTACGAGAATCTTTATTTTAAGGAACGCGCTTATTACCTCCAGCATAAACAAGACCTGCCGATCATCGCTTATAGCCATAACCACGAAATCAAGATCTATACAAACCTGCTGACGCCAGATAAACTTGTGCTCAGGAATACGTTCTATCCTGGCTGGGCCGTGTCTGTTGATGGCGTGCCGGCATTATTGGAACGCGAGGCAGGGATGTTCCAGGCCGTGGCTGTGCCAGCTGGCAAGCATGAAGTATTGTTTTATTATCAGCCACGTTCCTTGAGGATAGGAGCCTTCATGAGCGTCGGTGCTGTAGTAATCTTTTTATCGCTGCTATTGAGTAAGTTTTCGAAAAGAATATAAGCAGAGGAGGAATAATAGTGGAAAAAATCGAATTAGGCATCATTGGCGGCAGCGGGTTATATGATATTGAAGGAATTAAGAAGTTAAAAGCCAAGACTATAACTACGCCTTTTGGCCAGCCCAGCGCTCAGTATATGGTCGGGGATCTTAATGGCAAGAGAATAGCTTTCCTGCCCCGTCATGCCCGGGGGCATAGGATAACTCCTTCGGAGATAAATTATCGGGCCAATATTTTTGGTTTCAAGAAATTAGGTGTTGAAAAAATATTATCAGTAAGCGCGGTGGGTAGCATGCGTGAAGATCTGGTACCAGGGGATTTGATGGTAGTAGATCAGTTTTTTGACCGCACCAACCAAAGAAAAGCTACTTTTTTCGGGGTAGGATTAGTAGCGCATGTTGGTATGGCTAACCCGGTTTGTCCAGTATTGAGTAGCGCAGTATACACCATCGGTCAAAAATTAGGGTTCCGCATTCATCGCGGTGGGAACTATATCTGCATCGAAGGACCGCAATTTTCAACCAAGAGTGAAAGTGAAATATACCGGAGATGGGGAGTTGATGTTATTGGTATGACCAATGTTACTGAAGCCAAGCTGGCCAGGGAAGCGGAAATTTGTTACAGCACTCTGGCTTTGATCACTGATTACGATGTCTGGCATACTTCTGCAGCAACGGTGAGCGGTGACGGGATCATCAAAGTACTGTTAGGCAATGTTTCTAAAGCCAAGACTATTATTAAAGAATTAGTGAAGGACCTGCCGATCAAATCAGATTGCCATTGTGACCGGGCTTTGGCTAACGCGATCATTACTACCCGGGAGAAAATTTCCGCTAAGGCTAAAAAAGATTTACAGGTTTTGGTTGGGAAATATCTTAAGTAAAATCAAATATCAAAATTATTGGAATTTTGATTTATTAATTATTAAGGAGCCTACATTAACATGAACAAGATACTTGTAGTGGGGTCGATCGGCTTGGATACCGTAGAGACTCCCTTTGGCCAGGTGCAAGACGTGCTAGGAGGTTCGGCTACTTATTTTAGCGTGGCCGCCAGTTTTTTCGCTCCGGTAAACCTGGTAGCAGTCGTAGGCTCTGACTTCCCGGAAAAGGAAGTTGAATATTTAAAGAACCGTAAGATTGATATTAGAGGATTAGTTATTAATCCGGGGAAAACGTTTCGCTGGAAGGGAAAATACAATTACGATTTGAACACGGCACAGACCCTGGATACCCAGCTGAACGTCTTCGCTCAATTTAAGCCGGTATTGCCGACGGAATATCAAGATGTGCCTTTCGTCCTGCTGGCCAATATTGATCCGGAATTGCAGTTGGAAGTGCTGAAACAGGTGAAGCACCCCCGGTTTATTGCCTGTGATACCATGAATTACTGGATCGAAAAGAAAGTGGATGCTTTAAAGCAAGTGATCGCTAAAGTGGACCTTCTTTTCATCAATGAAGCAGAGATCAGGCAGTTGACCAAAGAATTGAACCTGGTCAGAGCTTCCCAGAAAATATTCTCCTGGGGCGCCAAGTATGTCATTGTAAAGCAGGGAGAGTACGGAGCGCTCATGTTTAGTCAGGGGTCTGTTTTCAGCACACCCGGATTCCCCCTGGAAGAAGTAAATGATCCTACCGGCGCCGGAGACAGCTTTGCCGGCGGGTTTATGGGATACTTGGCTAAAAAAGGAGATTTTTCGGAAAAATGTTTTCGCCAGGCGGCCGTTGTTGGGAGCGTCATGGCTTCTTTCAATGTAGAAGATTTTAGTTTGAACCGGTTCAAGCGGCTGCAGTACGATGAAATAGAAACCAGGTTCAAGGAATTCAAGCGCTTATCACATTTCGAGGGGACCTTGTAATGGAAAAAGAGATACAAGAACTGGTACAAATGGCCAAAGTGGCCGCGGAAAAAGCCTATGCTCCCTATTCGAAGTTTAAAATCGGCGCCGCCCTGCTGACCTCTAGCGGGAAGATGTATTCTGGTTGTAATGTTGAAAATGCGTCCTACGGGCTGAGTATCTGCGCTGAACAGGTAGCAATAGTGAAAGCGGTAAGCAGCGGGGAAATTAAATTCAAGATTATGGTGATCTTTACCGACACAGCAGATTTAACACCTCCTTGCGGGGCCTGTCGCCAGGTAGTGGCGGAGTTTAATCCCCGGATAGAGATGATCCTGGTGAATAAAAAAGGGGAAATGAAAGCTCTTAATATGGATAAATTATTAGTTGAGCCTTTTGGGCTAAATAGGGGACGTTCATTAAAGTATTAAAGTTTACTGTATATAATCAATTAGCCTAAGAAATTTATTACCCTGTTTGAAAAGAAACTTAAAGCAGATAAATACAAAGGCGATTATTCACGTAATTTTGATTTGGCTGCTAAATCTCAGGAATTTGCTTCAGCGGCAAATAGAGACAGAATTAATACCGGTTATTCGTGTAGGGGAAAGCTTCGATCTAAAGACAGGAGTTTCGGACGCCTCTGATTATAAAGGTGCCAAAATAGTGACGATAAAAGGTGATTTTGAAATGTTGACAAAATCTATTTTATTTGCTATAAATATAGCTAATGGGAGAAGAAAGATTCAGGCTCTTTGAAGTTTTAAGTGGGTAAGTAATGCCTATTGAACTGAGCAAAATCGAGCTTACCCGTTATTAAAAAAACGACAATTCGGAAATAGTGAAAGGTGTGAAAACCTCTGGCTTTAGCTTTAGCCGCCTGAATAAGGGAGTTTAATCCTTCGAGAAGGCCGTTATCGAGATGAGACTTCTTCCATTGTAAAACACCTTCCCAGTGATCTTTGATAGTGTGCGCTGCTTCTTTGATTGGTTCAATCCGGCTATGAGTTGCCCAGAAGTACCATTTTTTCAACAAGGCCTCGAACAATTCAAAGGTCTGAGCCTGATAAATTTCCTGAAAATTCTCTCTGAGGTGAAGAGCTCTGATGGATTTCAAGTTTAATTTGGACAGGGATAGCTCTTGGCGTTTTTGGCGCTGGGTAGCGGTTAGATTATTTTCAGGATATGGAACCGGTCAAAAGTGATGTCCGCATTCGGCAGATAGTCGGCAACGCCTTTAATGAAGGCCGGCGACATATCACAGCTGACCTCCGTAATCGCTGCCGCACAGCCGTGGTGAGCTTTAAGATCTTCGCCAAAAGCTTTAACTGTTTTCTGATCTTTGCCAGCGGCGATAAAAATGGTTCGTTTTTTAAGAAGATCAACGAATATCGTGATGTAATCATGGCCTTTGCGTTGGGCTGTTTCGTCCATGCCGACCGCAGTCAGTTGACTGTAATCGTTGCCAGCTAAGGGCTTGCGACAAAATAACTGTAGCAACTTAGTCTGAAATATTGTATAATTATGGCATGGATTTTGAAACCACAATTCACAAAAAGTTTCGTTTTCTTGCTGGGCGTCTCGATGAGCATACACGCCGCATCTGGGCCG
>JACRDM010000059.1 GCA_016218565.1 Elusimicrobiota bacterium
ATGATATTATTCATGCCTTATATGTGAAAGCAAAGTTTGATCATGGGGAAAAAGAAATTCCGGGGAATAATACATGGAAAAGCGGTAATGAGGTTAAAGAAGTGGGTAAAATAATTTGGTCGCCATCAGCCTTGAAAGATATTGAATCCATTGCCGAATATATTTCAAGAGATTCGGCAGACCAAGCCTCTCTTTTTGTATTATATTGACGATGAACGCAAGAAGGTTATTTATGAAAATATAATAGAAAGACGGCCAGTTGTCGATATCAATATGAGGTCTACTCGACAAAGTAGCAAAATAAAAATAGCATATAAAGATGGAGAAGTAAGGGATGTTCCTATAAAACAACTTTTGGAAGAAATGACCACCAGAGGGCATTAAACGATAACGGTGTTAGTGACTATTTCTGCTGGTAGAAGCGGAAAAAAATAAACGTTAATGGCCTATGGCAAATAGCGTATAGCAAAAACAATGCTTTTACCCAGAAGCAATATGCCATAAGCGCATTTGGTTCTATAAGTCATATGCGCTCCGGAGGAGCTAATGATCAAAGAAGCGATCGGTAAAATAGTTGAAAAGAAGGATTTGTCTGAGCAAGAAGCTATCGAGGTCATGAATGAGATCATGAATGGCGAGGCGACAGAAGCGCAGATTGGCGCTTTTATCACGGCTTTACGTATGAAGGGCGAGACTGTTGAGGAGATTACCGGCTGTGCTAAAGTGATGAGAGAGCAGGCCACGCCAATTCGGGTTGCCAATAATAAAGTGGTGGATTTAGATAGAGACGATATAAATATCGAGCCAGAGACCATCGTGGATACCTGCGGTACCGGTGGAGATAGGACCAATACCTTTAATATTTCCACTGCCAGCGCTTTTGTGGTTGCCGGCGCAGGTTTGAAGGTGGCGAAACACGGCAATCGTTCAGTTTCTTCATTATGTGGTAGCGCGGATGTAATCGAAACTCTCGGCATTAACCTTAATGTACCACCGACTGAAGTTGAAAAATGCCTGAATGAAGTAGGCATTAGTTTTCTTTTTGCTCCTTTGTTGCATGGGGCTATGAAATATGCTGCCGGTCCACGCAAACAGATCGGGATACGTACTATTTTCAATATCTTGGGTCCGCTGTCCAATCCAGCAAAAGCAACAGCTCAGGTGCTTGGGGTATACAGTGAACATCTGTGTGAAGTAATGGCCAGAGTACTAGGTAATTTGGGAGTGAGACGAGCCATGGTAGTGCATGGCCTGGATGCTATTGATGAAATTTCTATTACTGGCCCGACCCAGGTAGCGGAATTGAAAGATGACCAGGTCAAAAGTTATGACGTTTTTCCAGAGCAGTTTGGTTTGAAATCCGCTACAATGGAAGATATCCGCGGCGGAAATGCCCAGAAAAATGCTCAGATCATCTTGAATATCCTAAAAGGTGAAAAGGGAGTAAAACGTGATATCGTCCTTTTGAATGCAGCGGCAGCCATCTATGTGGGCGGCAAGGTCAAAAATATGGAAAGGGGAATAAAAATTGCCAGTGACAGCATCGATTCAGGAAAAGCTTTGGAAAAACTGGAATCATTGAGAGAATACACTAATAAAATAAATGACAAATGACAAATTTTGGATTTTGTTATTTGGATTGGGAGATTGGTTTTAACTTATGAGCCTACTGCAGAAATTTATTGATGCTAAGAAAAAAGAGATTGCACTGGCTAAACAGAAGATCTCGTTGTGGGAAGTGCAGGGCCAGCTCCTGAATCGGTATAAACCGGCCAGGAACTTTAAAACTGCGCTTACGGTTCCCTGGAATCGGCTGCATGTAATAGCAGAGGTAAAAAAGGCTTCACCATCTGCCGGGGTTATTGTAGAACAGTATAGCCCGGGTAGAATAGCCCGTATTTATGAGTCCTATGATGCAGATGCTATTTCCGTTCTGACCGAAGAAAAACATTTCCAGGGGGATATTTATCATTTGTCGGTAGTCAAAGAAATAGTTTCTCTGCCGGTTTTGCGCAAGGATTTTATCATTGATGAGTACCAGATATATGAATCGCGATATTATGGGGCCGATGCGATCCTGCTTATTGCCAGCCTGCTTTTTACCAGCGAGCTGCAGCGGTTTCTGGATATTGCCAAAGGACTGGGTTTGCATTGCCTGGTAGAAGTGCATACTGAACATGACCTGAAGAAAGTGCTGGATACAGACGCCGAGATCATTGGCATCAATAACCGGAGCCTGGTTACCTTGAAAACTGATATCCGGGTCAGTGAACGGTTAAGGCCTAAAATACCTAAAGGGAAAATCGTGGTCAGCGAGAGTGGCATACGGTCAAAAGAGGACATAAAACTATTGAAAGATTTGAAGGTAAATGCTATACTAATAGGACATTATTTGCTGGAGCAGAAAGAGAGTATGGGGAAAGCTCTAAAAGAGCTGCTGGCGTAGGTACAGATTAAAACATTAGGAAGGTATGTTGGTTAAGGTAAAGATTTGCGGAATAACGTGCGCGCAGGATGCGACCTGGGCCGCTAATTTAGGGGCGGATTTTATTGGATTAAACTTTTATCAGGATAGTCCAAGAAAAGTTTCGCCCCAAAATGCTATAGAGATACTAAAGGAAATACCGCCTTTTGTGTCCTCGGTTGCTGTTTTTGTCAATGAAGACAGTAAAAATATTGTTAAGCTGATCAAAAAAATGAAGGTATCGCTGATCCAGCTGCATGGGGAAGAAACAGTTGAATATTGCCGGCAAATGAAAGAAGTTGTTCCAGGAATTAAAATAATCAAAGCTTTCAGGATCAAAAACGAAACTATACTGGAAACAATGAAACAGTACCTGGAAATAGCGGATTATTTTTTGCTGGATGCCTTTGTGGAAGATATGGCTGGCGGTACGGGGGCAACTTTTAACTGGAACCTGGCCATAAAAGCCAAAGAATTTGGCAAGTCGATATTCCTGGCTGGCGGACTGACTCCGGAAAATGTACAGGAAGCAGGGGATAAAGTAAAACCTTTTGCCGTGGATGTCGCCAGCGGCGTGGAACGTTCACCGAAACGCAAGGATTACGACAAAATGAAAGAATTCATTAATAAAGCAAAAACAGCTTGATGCTGGATGAAAAAACTAGCGACTAGAAACCAGCGACTAGCGACTGAGGTTTAAATGTTGCCAGACAAGAATGGATATTTCGGGATATTTGGCGGCAAGTATGTGCCGGAAACATTAGTGCCGGCGTTAGAAGAACTGGCCGCGATTTACCGCCAGGTGAAAAATGATGTTGTTTTTAAAAAAGAACTTCATTATTATCTGACAACGTATGCCGGCCGGCCTACGCCTTTATATTTTGCCAAAAACCTGACCCTCTTGTATGGTGGAGCTAAGATTTACTTAAAGCGGGAAGATCTGGCCCATACCGGCGCCCATAAAATTAATAATACTATTGGGCAGGCTCTCCTGACTTTGCGAATGGGTAAAAAAAGAATAATTGCCGAAACCGGCGCTGGACAGCACGGAGTTGCTGTTGCGACGGTAGCAGCGCTTTTTAAATTGCAATGTGACGTCTATATGGGTGCCGAGGATATCGAGCGGCAGAAGCTGAATGTTTACCGCATGCAAAAACTGGGTACTAAAGTGATTGCGGTGACCAGCGGTACTCAAACCCTGAAAGATGCCATGAATGAAGCTTTGCGCGACTGGGTGACCAATGTGCGGACCACCCATTATATGCTTGGCTCCTGTGCCGGGCCGCATCCTTTCCCGCTGATCGTACGTGATTTTCAGGCCGTGATCGGCCGGGAAGCGAAAAAACAAATTTTGCGGGTGGAAAAACGGTGGCCAGACTATTTGCTGGCTTGCGTCAACGGAGGCAGCAACGCAATCGGCCTTTTCTATCCGTTTTATAACGCTAAAAAAGTTAAATTTATCGGTGTGGAAGCTGCCGGGGCAGGCATGAATAAACCTCATACTGCGGCTACTCTATCTAAAGGTACGATCGGTATCCTGCATGGGGCTAAATCATATTTGTTGCAGGATAAAGACGGACAGGTTTCCCCGACTCATTCAATCGCGGCCGGGTTGGATTATCCAGGAGTAGGCCCAGAACACAGTTATTATAAATATACCGGCCGGGCTGAATATGTCAGCGCCACAGATCAGGAAGCCCTGGCGGCTTTTGACCTGCTGGCTCAGCAGGAGGGTATATTACCAGCCTTGGAAAGCTCTCATGCCTTGGCCTATCTCAGGAAATTAGCGCCAAAACTGGATCATAATAAAATAATCATCGTGTGTCTGTCGGGTCGCGGGGATAAGGATATGGAACAACTTAAAGAAAAATCAAATATCAAAATGACAATTTATGATCCAAAATAAACAGAGCTAATTTTTTAATTTTGGACTGTCATTTTGATTTTAGCAATTTGATTTTTAAATTAACTTAGGATAATTATGAATCGTATTGATTTGAAATTTAAGCGACTAAAGGCAGAAGGCAGATCAGCGCTGATCACGTATATTTGCGCCGGGGATCCGACTCTCCATATAACGTATGAGTTGGTTTTGGAACTTGAGCGCAGCGGAGCAGATATAATTGAGCTGGGAGTGCCATTCAGCGACCCTATTGCCGACGGTCCTACTATCCAGCGAGCGGCGCAGCGTTCCTTAAAACATCATACCTCGTTATCGGATATTCTCGAATTGGTACGGAAGATAAGGCAAAAAAGTCAGGTACCGATCTTGCTGATGACTTATTTTAATCCGGTGTACCAGTTCGGCTTGGAAAAGTTAGCCCGGGCAGCGGCAGGCTCAGGAGTAGATGGTTTTATTATTCCTGATCTGTTGCCGGAAAGCGGCAGGGAAATCAGCAGGATACTGAGAAAACATAAAGTCGACCCGGTATTTTTAGTTTCACCCCTAACTAGCAGTAAACGATTAGGTATGATCAACAGAAATTCCTCAGGATTTGTATATTATGTGTCTGTCACCGGTGTTACCGGAGCCAGGGCTGGACTGCCGCGAGATATTGCTCAGCGCGCGCCGGAATTAAAAAAGATGATTAAAAAGCCTATTGCGGTTGGCTTTGGTGTCTCTGCTGCCCGGCAAGTGGCAGCGCTGTCAGCCTGGTTCGCTGGGGTAATTGTCGGTAGCGCCATAGTGAGTATCATTGAAAAGAATATCGGGAAAAAAGATCTAGTAGCTAAAGTAGGCAGGTTTGTCAAAAGTCTAAAATCGTAGATAGTCATGTGTCACGAGTCATGAGTTAAAAGATAAAGGGCAATTCTTAGAGGAGTTTGCGCATGATTCAAGACGCACGACGCGTGACATTTCAGGAGCGTGAACATGGCCGTCAAGAATCTTAAGAAGAAAACGAATGTACCAGCTGGTTTGTGGACTAAATGCCCGGGCTGTACTCAGATTATCTTTAACAAAGACCTGGAAAAAAACCTGAAAGTCTGCCCGAAATGTGATTACCATTTTACTCTATCGGCTAAGGACCGGCTGGCGCAGCTGTGCCCAAAAAAGAGTTTTGTTGAGTTGGATGCGCATATGAAACCATGCGATCCGCTGAATTTTAAGGACTTAAAAAGATATAACAACCGGCTCAGGGATAGCGCTAAAAAAAGCGGACTTAATGAAGCAATCATTACCGGTAGCGGTGATATTGGCCGCCACCGGGTAGGGATCGGGGTGCTTGATTTTAGCTTTCTGGGTGGGAGCATGGGATCAGTGGTCGGAGAGAAGATCGCCCGCCTGGTAGAAAAAGCCATTGCTAAAAGGCTGCCGGTGGTCATTATTTCAGTGAGCGGCGGAGCCAGGATGCAGGAAAGCATTTTGTCCCTGATGCAGATGGCCAAAACTTGCGCCGCGCTGGCTAAACTCGGAGAAAATAAGTTGCCCTATATATCAGTGATGGCCAATCCTACTACCGGCGGGGTTACCGCCAGTTTTTCGATGATGGGGGATGTAAACCTGGCTGAGCCAAAAGCCTTGATCGGTTTTGCCGGACCTCGGGTAATAGAACAGACTATCCGCCAACAACTCCCAACAGGGTTCCAGCGATCCGAATTTTTAGTTGCTCATGGCATGGTGGATATGGTAGTGGAACGTAAAAACTTGAAAGATACCATCGATAAACTACTGGATTACTTGTACAAGGGATGAAGCACGAATAAAGGCCGAATGGCAGCTAATAACACGAATAGTACGGATTCGCGTAATTCGCTGCAATTCGAGTAATTTTGAAAGTAAAAGGGAAAGTAAAAGGAATTGTAATTGAATCGGCGGGTGTGTTATAATAAAAAAATAAGCTCTTTTAAAGATGCTATCCGCTACCTGGAAAGCTTGGCTTGGTTAGGGGTAAAATTTGAGTTAGCAAGAATAGCAAAAGTCCTTAAAGTTTTTGGAGACCCGCCAGACCGGTTAAAGGTGATACATGTAGCCGGAACCAATGGCAAAGGCTCGGTTTGCGCTTTCCTGTCCAGTATCCTGCAGGGAGCCGGATACAAAGTAGGATTGTATACTTCCCCGCATTTAACAGACGTGGTCGAACGCGTACAAATTAGCCGGTGGAATATTAATCGTAAGGTTTTGGCGGAGATCATCGGAGAGGTTAAAAGAGTTAGTGAATCTCTCCGTATAAAGTTGACCTATTTTGAGCTCCTGACCGCTGTCGCTTTTATTTACTTTGACCGGGAAAAAGTTGATATAGCAATTATTGAAACAGGCATGGGTGGAAGACTGGATGCGACCAACGTGATCAGGAACCCATTGGTATCAGTGATCACTAATGTAGATTATGACCATACAGAATATCTAGGTAATGCTTTGACCAGGATTGCCAGTGAAAAAGCGGCAATTATTAAAGACCATGGAATAGTGGTGACTGCGGTAACACAGCCAGAAGTACTGGCTGTCATCAAAGCACAATGCCGGAAAAATAAAGCCAACCTGGTTCGGGCAGATAAAAGTATCAAGATCCCGGCAGGCTGGACTATCGGGCTCAAAGGTTCACATCAAAAAATAAATGCCGCTTGTGCTTTGGGAGCAGTCAAGCAATTACAGTTTCAAGGGATCAAAGTATCAGAGAAAGCAATTAGGCAGGGGTTAGCAAAGGCTTTTTGGCCTGGAAGATTAGAAATCTTTAAACTAGCGACTAGCGACCAGCGACCAGTTACTGTAGTTCTCGATGGCGCTCATAATCCAGCCGGCACCAGGACTTTGGTTAAGAATCTTCAGAGCGATATTTTTAGTTATAATAAATTATTATGTGTTTTTGGAATTTTAAAGGATAAAAATTATCAGGCGATGATCGGCCAATTGGGTCCGTTAATTGATCTAGTGATATTGACCCAGCCGCGAAGCGAGCGGGCGCTGGCCATAGAGAAGATGCTGCCGCTCTGGCGAGCATATATAGCAAAGGACAATATTTACCAAGAGGCCACAGTAAAACAGGCTTTAAAAAAGGCGCTGACCTTAGCTGGTCAAAGGGATTTGATATGTATCACTGGCTCATTGTATACAGTTGGAGAAGCCCGTAAAATACTTTTATCAGAACATAGTAAAAAATAGAATTAACTTTTGTTTGAATCTATGTAGTCGTATTTGAAAAGGAGAGGAAAATGGCTGAGGTGGTCTTGAAACGTGTAGGAAAACTGTTCAAGAGCAAAAAAAGCGGCGAAGATGTCTGGGCCGTGAAAGATTTTAACCTGAAGATCAAAGATAAAGAATTTTGTATATTTGTAGGCCCTTCAGGATGCGGTAAAACAACGACTCTGCGTATGGTGGCCGGGCTGGAAGATGTGACTGAAGGAGAGATTTATATTGGTGATGCGCTGGTGAACAATGTTCAGCCTAAAGACCGTAATATCGCTATGGTCTTCCAGAACTATGCTTTATATCCACATATGACGGTATTTAACAATATGGCTTTCGGCTTGAAACTGCGTAAAATGCCTAAGAATGAGATTAAAGCGAGAGTAGAGGAAGCGGCCGAGATATTAAGTATCACCCACCTATTAAACAGGAAACCCAAGGCGCTATCCGGCGGACAAAGGCAGAGAGTGGCGGTTGGACGGGCCATTGTCAGAAGGCCGAAAGTGTTCCTGTTTGATGAACCGCTTAGTAACCTGGATGCCAAATTACGTGTGCAAATGCGGACAGAAATTAAAAAGATACATCGGAAATTAGAAGCCACTATCATTTATGTGACCCATGACCAGATCGAGGCTATGACCATGGGTGATAGGATCGTGGTGATGAAAGACGGCTTGATCCAGCAGATTGCTGATCCGTTGACTCTTTATGATCAGCCGGTAAATAAATTTGTGGCTGGTTTTATTGGCAGTCCCCCGATGAATTTCATAACCGGTGCGGTAGTGAAGAAAGCCGACGGGTTGTACCTGGAAGAAAGCAAGCTCAGCTTGAAGATCAACAGCCCAATCTCTGATCTCCTGGCGCATTGCGTGGATCAGAAGGTCGTCTTCGGCCTCCGGCCGGAAGATATTTACGATAAATTTTTTGCCCGCAGTATACCAGGCTGCTGTCCAGTAAAAATGAAAGTGGAGGTAATAGAGCCGATGGGCAGCGAAATTTACGTCCATTTGTCCTCTGGCAACAGTATGTTCCTGGCCAAGCTTGATTCGCATGTGAAAGCAGAAGTTGAAAAAGACCTGGAAGTTGTTTTTAATATGAATAAAATCCATATTTTTGACGCGGCAACAGAAAAAACTATCATTTAAGAATTTGTGGGGTATTTGATGTCTAAATACTGCATTGGCGTAGACTTGGGTGGAACGAATATCACTATCGCTTTGATTGACCTTAAAGGTAAGATCAAGAACAAAGTCAAGATTTCCACGCAGGCAGGTAAAAATGCCGGTTTTGTTATTAAAACCATTATCGAAAACATCAGAGTCTTGATCCGGGATGTGCGTTTCAGCCAACTTGTCGGCATCGGCATTGGCGCGGCCGGGCAGATTGACCAGGCCCGTGGGGTGATCCAGTTTTCACCAAACTTACACTGGCGTAATGTGCCTATTGTGAAAGAGATCAAGCAGGAATTCAATTTGCCGGTGTATCTAGATAATGACGCTAACGTTGCTTGTTATGGTGAGTTCTTATTTGGCGCTGGCCGGGGGGCGCAGAATATTTTATGTATTACCTTAGGTACCGGCGTGGGGGGGGGCATAATAATTAACAATAAGATTTACCGCGGCGCAGGTGGGGCGGCTGGCGAGATTGGGCATATCACCGTAGAGTCAAAAGGCCGCAAATGCAATTGCGGTAACCGTGGTTGTATGGAAGCTTATGTCGGAGCTCCGCATATCCGGGAGCGCTGCATAGAAAAAATTAAAGCCGGCAGAAAAAGCATTATCACCAGGATAGTTGAAGGGAGCCTTTTAAAAATTACTCCTAAAGTTTTGGAAGAAGCCGTGTTCTATAAGGACAAGCTGGCTCAGGAAATATGGCAAGAGACTGGTATGTATCTGGGAGTTGGTTTGGCCAGCCTGATCAATATTTTTAATCCGGAAAAGATCATTATCGGAGGAGGAATAGCCAACGCCGGCACGTTGATTTCGGTCCCGCTGTTGAAAACCATTAAGGAACGGGCCCTGGCTGTATCGCTACAGGACGTAAAGATAGTGCGGGCGAAATTAGGCGAAGAAGCTGGAGTGATCGGGGCGGCAATGCTGGTGTTAAGCGCATAAGAAATGGCCTCTAGATTAAGCGGCATATTAGCACTTTTTATCATAGTTGGCTCTTTTTTTTTGGCCGCGGCGACGGCCGAAGAAAAGGCCGGCCCTGTTGACATAAAGGCCGATTACCTGGAATATCAGAAACAAAAGGATCTGGTCTATGGCCGCGGTCAGGTCCAAGTGACTTCAGCTGATATGTACCTTGAGGCCGATGAGATCTTTTATAATTTAAAAGATGAAATCATAACCGCGGTCGGTCATGTCGTGGGTAAAGACCAGACCCAGGATTTAAGCGGGCAGGAAGTAATCTATTACCCTAAAACCAGGCAGGGGATACTATCTTACGGGAAAATATATTCGTATAAATGGTACATTACCGGACCGAAGATGGAGCGTCTGGGACCGGATAAAATGTACCTGCCCCAGGGCTACCTGACGACCTGTGACCTGGAGCAGCCTCATTACTGGATTAAAGCTAGCCGGATTTCCGTGTATCCGCAAAAATATCTGGTCTGTCATCACGCCCGGTTATATCTAGGGGATCTTCCAGTACTGTATTTTCCGGTCTATTACCAGTCACTAAAAAAGAAGAAATACTCCTTGAATATTTATCTCGGGCATAATAGCACGGAAGGTGATTTTGGCAAGGTTGTGTATGGCTATCCTCTAACCGATAATATTTACGGAAAACTGTATCTTGATTATATGGAGTATCTCGGTTGGGGCAGGGGTGCACAGTACGAATACAATTATCCTGACCGGATGACTGGCTCCTGGTATTATTATTATGTACATCAGAAAGAGCGGCTTGAGCCACCGATACTACCGGAAGCCAAGCGCTGGAACGCAGTTGTATCTCACTGGCAGCGGCTCGATCCGACCTGGATTGGGCAGGCCAATGTAAAAGTGCAAAGCGACCAGACCTTTAATCAACGTTTTAATGAAGAAGCCTGGCGTCAGGTAAATAATGATATCACCTCATTTTTGGCGCTGAGTAAATTAGCCAAAACCTATACCTTCAGGGTGTTGGGTGAAAGACGGGATATTTGGAATGAAGCAGCGCAGGATTATAAACCTGATTACGTCTATGCGCCGCGAGTAAGTTTCAATACTAACCAGCTGCGCTTACCCTGGAGTTATTCGCGCCGGGCTCCATTCTATTTTACGTATAATCTGGAGACTAAAAGGGGATATACCCAAGGCCAGGGATTCTATCTCTGGGACGGCAATACTAATATTGCAATAACTAACAGATTGGGGCTTACCCGTAATATGTCCTTGACCCCGCAGGTTGGTTTAAGTGAGATTTGGCAAGACCGGATCGACCTGCTGGATACCAGGAATATTTTCAAAACCCAGTATTTTACCGCCTTGAACCTGCGTACCCGGGTAACTAGTTTTATGGATTGGGACCTGGGTCATGGCTATACGGAAGAAATCCGTTCTCGTCCTTATGAGCCGCGGGGAGTAATAGTAAATAAAGCTACTACAGCTGTTGAACTAAGATTTGCCCGAAAAATAAAAACAGTAAAAGCTTTGCCGAAAAAACCGTTTAAATATCCTTGGCAGGGTCAATCCCAGGTAAGGGATACCGGCAAACCGCCAATTATGTTGGCTGGCCCGTCTATTGATCTTTTAAGTCAAGAACTGAGTAAATATTCACAAGCTTTTAATGCTGACGCAACATTACAGAAGTATTCTACGAATGACCCGGTAGTGGTTTATACCCGAAAACAATTAATTAGATTAAGGTCCAGTATCGGTTATAACCTGATACATAACGGCTATTTTTTGACGGAGAATCCAGAAGATCCTGACAATCCGATTGATCGTAAGAAACGATTTGATAATCTGGTCAATACCTTAACTATCATGCCCAACAACTTGATCACGTTGACCGGAACCGAAGAATATAATATTTTTAATAAAAGTACCCAGCGGGTGACCGCAGATCTGCGACTGGGCAGAAATCTATGGTATGTAGTGCTCCTAACCAGCTACCTGAAAAGCGACCCGGGTAAACTGGATGTCCAAAATGATGTTGGTTTCTATCTTACAGATAATTGGAAACTCAACTTTCATACCAAATACCGGGTCAGCAATGATCGTATAAGAATAACCGGTACCAGGCTCACTGAACGTACAGTGCAATTATTACGGGATTTGCATTGCTGGGAAATGGCCTTGTCCTGGTCCAAATATCAACTGGAAGAACAAATTTGGTTAACGTTTAATCTCAAAGTCTTCCCGGAACGGAAGGTAAGTTTCTCACATTCTCAGCGCCTTACCGGTGACGTTATGGAAGAAGAATGGAATATTAGAAGAAAATAAACGCGGAGGAGTGAATTAGTATGAAATGTTTAATTACGGGAGTGGCGGGATTTGTAGGTAGTCATCTGGTCGAGTTTTTGCTAAAGCAGGAGGAGGTACAAGTATGCGGTGTGGACCGCTGGTACACCAAGAAAGATAATATTAATCATTTGCTGGGCCAGTTTGAATATCGGGAATTTGATATGACCGATTTTAGTTCTGTTTTCCAGGTGTTGGAAAAGACCAAACCCGATAAGATTTTTCACCTGGCGGCTCAGAGTTTTGTCCCGACCAGCTGGAATGCCCCGGCCGAAACGCTGAACACCAATATTATCGGCCAATTAAATATCTTTGAAGCAGTCAGGCAATTGAATATCAACCCCTGGATACAATTAGCCTGTTCCAGTGAAGAATATGGCCTGGTCTATCCGGATGAGGTCCCGATCAAGGAAACCAATCAGTTACGGCCTCTTTCACCCTATGCGGTAAGCAAAGTTGCTCAGGACTTATTGGGATACCAATATGGTCAGAGCTATAAACTGAAAATCGTGCGTACCAGGGCTTTCAATCACACCGGCCCGCGGCGTGGAGAAAATTTTGTCACCAGTAATTTTGCTAAACAGATAGTGGAAATTGAAAAGGGCAAGAGGGAGCCGGTATTGTTGGTGGGAAATTTAGAAGCGAAACGTGATTTTACTGATGTGCGGGATGTGGTACGAGCTTATTGGCTGGCTACGGAAAAAGGTGAGCCGGGAGAGGTATATAATATTTGTTCTAATAAAACTATCAGCATTAAAAAAATGCTTGATTTGCTTTTGGGGCTTTCCCCTATGAAAAACAAGATTACAATAAAGGAAGATTCGGCCCGACTGCGGCCCAGCGATGTACAAATATTATTTGGTGATTGTACCAAGTTCAGGCAGCGTACAGGCTGGAAACCGGAAATTTCCTTAGAGAAGACTATGGCTGACTTGCTTGATTACTGGCGGGGGAAGATTAGCTAAAACCAGCTTCAGGCGGCAAGTGGCAGGACTCAATTTTGGCTGATGTTTTGTTTTGAAGCTTGGGCCTTGAAACGTGCGGTCTGTGGCTTTAAAAAAAGGAGGGGGTATGAAAATTTACCTGAACATGATGGTGGTCTTCTTAGTTTTGGCCTTAAGTGGCATGAAGGTATTGGGAGTGGAGAGTTTTGTCAGCAAGGAGGAGTTTTTCTTTGGCGAAGAGAAAATTGCGGTAGCGACGGGGGCGCTGATTAAGGGTGTCAATATTAAGAATGCGCCTGGCATAGTCACTTTAATTACCGCAGAAGAAATTAAGATGTCCGGAGCTCGTGATTTGATTGATGTGCTGCGACAGGTGCCAGGTTTTAATTTTGGCCTGGATGTGGAAGGGGCCGTGAGTTTAGGCATGCGTGGTATTTGGGGGCAGGAAGGGAAAATTCTTTTGCTCATTGATGGCCAGGAATTCAATGACTTACTGTATTCTTCTTTGGAATTTGGCAACCATTTTTCGCTGGCGCAGATTAAACAAATTGAAATAATCAGAGGTCCCGGCTCGGCTATCTATGGCGGTTTTGCGGAATTAGGAGTGATTAATATAGTAACCAAGAAGGCGGGGGATATAAACGGGATGGAAACAGCATTGTCCTATGGACAACTTTCCGAGACGTACGCCCGCCGAAATGTTGACGTCATGATCGGTAAGCGCTATGGCGACTGGGCAGTGAACGGGTTGTTCTTTGCCGGACAGGGAAACAGAAGTAATAAAGATTACCGTGATTTTGCCGGCAATACCTACTCCCTGAAAGATAATTCCAAACTTGAACCGCTGCAGGCCAATATATCTATGGCGTATAAAGGGTTGCAGGGACGTTTGCTGATTGATAAATATCATACGACACAAAGAGATTTGTGGGGCGAGAATTTAGACGCCAGTGTTAAGGAAATATTTGATTCTTATTTTAGCGAAGTAAAGTATGATTGGGAGATGGGTAAGGTTACGGTTACCCCGCGTTTTAACTATAAGAAGCAAATTCCGTGGTCGCGTCCGGAGCCGGTTTATTACAAAAAAATAGCGGAACGTTATACCAGTAATATAACGATGTCGTACCGGCCAAAGGATTTTATTACCCTGGTTTTAGGAGGGGAGCATTATGAAGATAAGGCCAAGGTATCCCCGGATACGGATGAGGTCAATTATTTTGCCAACGGTAAACCCGAGGTGCTATATTTTAATAACGCGGTATATGCGCAAGGTGTTTGTCAATTTCCTGTCGTTGATTTCACGGTAGGCGCTCGTTACGAACATCATAATCAATATGGCGATTCTTTTGTCCCCAGGATAGCCTTGACTAAGCTGCTGTCTCAATGGAATTTTAAGGCGCTATATAGCCAGGCCTTTCGTTCACCAGGCATAGAGAATATCAACTTAGGTGAAAAGGTCAAACCAGAAAAGACAAAGGTGGTGGAGTTTGAAACCGGGTATCAATTTGCGAAAAACCTGCAAGCCGCCGTGAATGTCTTTGCGTTGGAGATAAAAGATCCTATTACCTATCAAACTAAGGAGATAATCGATCCGGCTACCGGCGACTCTGTCTTAACTGAAGGTTACAAAAATTATGGACGGACCGGCAGTAGAGGGATAGAAACTGTGTTGCGTTATAAGGATAAAGCGGGCGGCAAATTTATGACTGCCAGTTGGTCATATTATCAGGCGCATGATAATATGATAGAGACGTATCGTGTTGAAAATAATGATAAACAACTATTAGCTTTCCCGGTGCATAAAATTGCAATGAGTGGCAGCTATCCCTTTAGTTCTCAGCTATCCTTAAATCCAAGTATAACGTATTTGGGGAAGCGTTATGGCTATTATACCTTTGCTGAAAATGGAGAACCTTTGTTGAAACGATTTAAGAGTACGCTGTTATTGAATGCGTTTTTGCTGTATCAAGACATGCTGCTATCTCATTTGGATATGGGGGTGGGAGTGTATAACATACTAAACCAGGAATTTGCGTATATCCAACCCTATAATGGTGGCCATGCGCCTTTGCCTGCTGACTCAAGAGAATTGAGAGTTAACGCTTCTTATCACTTTGCGTTTTAAAATTTGTTTTTTTCGAGAGGGAATATTTTTTATGCACAATAAAAAAATTATTACTGGTATGGTATTATGGTGCTTAGGAGGTATATTACCTGGAAGCGTTTTGGCGATAACGCCTAGTCTGGCGGTTATTAAAAGCAAAGATATTCCTTTGATCAATGATTCAGTGGCTGGATTGAAAGATTTTCTTGCTGAACAACTCCAGAAAAAGGTACAGCTAGATGAATATCTTTTTACGGAAGAGAACCTCAAGAATTTAAAAAAATATGATGTTTATGTAGCTGTGGGCACCGAGGCCGCGGTAGGGATTAAGGCGGCAATACAAGATAAGCCGATCGTATTTGTCTCTGTGTTAAATCCACTCGAGAGCAATTTGGTAAAGTCTTTTGACGCTTCAGATAATAATGTAACAGGAGCTTCTTTGAATGTTTCCTATGCGCAGCAATTACACCAGTTAAAGGAATTTTGTCCTCACCTCAAGAGGTTAGGCCTCATGTATAATCCTCAATCATCAAATACGCAGATAAGAGAATTTAAGCAAGCGGCGGGAAATGATTTTGAGGTGGTGAGCCTAGAGGTTTCAAAGCCACATGAGGTAGCTAATGCTTTTGCTGTTCTAGCTGATAAAGTGGATGGTGTTTTTTTAATTCCAGATGTAACGGTATGCACCAAGGATTCATTGGAATACCTTATGACTCAGGCGGCGCTCAAAAAAATACTGGTTATTGGTTTTTCTCTTTCGTTGGCAAGAGTCGGCGCAACAGTTAGTTTTTTGCATGATTTTAAAGACGTCGGCAGACAAGCTGGCGAGTTGGTGCTGAAAGTATTGGGGGGCGATGATCCCGGAAAACTTGCTACTACTAAAACGCGCAAATTTAAATATGTTATTAATAAAAAGGTAGCTGATCACATCGGCGTCTCCTTTTCCACAAAAGCCTTGGAAGGCGCCTACGAGATAATAGAGTAGAAAGGAACGGCTATGAAAGCTTTGATCTTGAGCGGCGGTAAAGGAACGCGGCTGCGTCCCATTACCCATACCAATGCCAAGCAATTGATCCCGATCGCCAATAAACCAATTCTTTTTTACGGCATTGAAGCCATCAAGGAAGCAGATATCGTTGATATTGGCATTGTGGTTGGTGATACTAAAAATGAGATTAAACAGGCAGTCGGCGATGGCCGCAAGTGGGGCGTGCATGTAACTTATATCGAACAAGCAGAACCTCTGGGCTTAGCCCACGCTGTAAAAATCTCCCGCAATTTTATCAGCCAGGATAGTTTTGTCATGTATTTGGGCGATAATTTGATCAAAGATGGTATCAAATCCCTGGTTAAGGAATTTGCCGCTAAAAAACCTAATGCCCAGATCCTGCTGGCTCATGTACCTCATCCGGAACAATTTGGGGTAGCGGAGCTGTTAGAAGGCCGGGTAATCCGGTTGGAAGAGAAACCCAAGCATCCTCGCAGTGATTTGGCTTTATGCGGCGTATATATGTTTGACCAGTCGATTTTTGAAGCCGTAGACAAGATCCAGCCGAGTGTCCGGCATGAATTGGAGATTACCGACGCTATCCAGTATCTTATCGATACTAAAATGGTAGTGCATCCTTATACGATTTCCGGCTGGTGGAAAGACACGGGTAAATTAGAAGATATGCTGGAAGCTAACAGCATTATTTTGGATACCTTTACGTTTAAAAATGAAGGACGGGTCGATAGTAAATCAAAGATCGAAGGCAAAGTGGTTATTGAAAAGGGCGCAGTTGTCGAAAATAGCGTCATCCGCGGGCCGGCTATAATCGGTGAAAATGCCAAGATAATTAACTCTTACGTTGGCCCATACTCGGCAATTTATTTTGGCGCGTGCATTGAATCAAGCGAGATTGAGCATAGTATAGTTCTGGAAAACAGTCATCTTATCGATATTAAGAGAATTGAGGACAGTTTGATTGGTCAAAACGTGGAAGTGAAGAGGTCGCATTCCAGGCCCCAGGCCTATCGCATTATGGTGGGGGATAGTTCGAAGATTGAAGTGCTTTGAGAATAGCGTAAAGCGTATAGCGGGTAGCGTATAGAAAAAGCAAATAGCGAGGATTTGATTATGATAGAAGGCGTAGTGCTGAAAGACTTAATAGTGCATCAGGATGAGCGGGGAGCTTTATTTGAGATACTGCGTAATGATTCTCCTGAGTTTAAGGCTTTTGGCCAGACCTATATCACAATTTGTAGGCCAGGATGGGTAAAAGGGTGGCATTATCATTTGCAACAGCAGGATTATTTTTGCGTCCTGCGTGGCAAAGCTAAAATAGTATTGTTTGACCGACGGGATGAATCTAAAACCAAAGGGGAAATCAATGAGTATGAATTGGCGGCAGAGAAGCCGCAGTCTTTGGTTATTCCGGTTGGCGTTGTCCATGGGTTTGAAGGCCTCTCACCAGATGAAGCCTGGATTATAAATATCCCAAATCAGTTGTATAATTATAAGCAGCCGGATGAGTTTCGAATAACCCTGGATTCTAAAGAAGTGCCATATAAACCTTGGCAGGATAAGAAAGGCTGGTAAAATTAGCATATAGCGTATAGCGGGCAGCGTATAGAAAAAACGGAGGAATAATAGTGCGCATATTAGTGACGGGTGGGGCGGGATTCATTGGATCTAATTTTATCAGGCATATACTGAATAAATATCCTGATTATGAGATTATTAACTTGGATAAATTAACCTATGCGGGTAATCTGGAAAATTTAACGGATCTTGAAAACAATAAACAATATGAATTCGTTAAGGGAGATATTGTTGATCCGAAGATAGTCGCTAAATGGGTCAAAGGAGCCCAGGTTATTGTCAATTTTGCCGCGGAAACCCATGTCGATCGTTCTATCGTCAAGGCGGGAGATTTTGTCAAGACCAATGTGTTCGGGACCTATACCTTGTTGGAAGCAGCTAAAAAAAATAGCATCGCTAAATACATTCAAATATCATCCGACGAGGTATACGGTTCAATCGAAAAAGGGGCTTTTAAGGAATCAGATAAACTGAAACCATCCAGCCCTTATTCAGCGACCAAAGCTAGCGCTGATCTGCTGGCTAGGTCTTATTATATCACGTACCAGTTACCGGTGATCATCACCCGTTCCAGTAATAATTTCGGTCCGTACCAGTTCCCGGAAAAGGTCATGCCTCTTTTTATTACCAATGTCCTGGAAGATAAGCCGGTGCCGCTTTATGGCGATGGCAAGAATATGCGGGATTGGGTTTATGTGCTGGATAATTGCGAGGCTATTGACCAGGTGATGCATAAGGGAAAGGCCGGGGAGATTTACAACATCGGCGGCAGTAATGAACTGGCTAATATTGAGTTAACCAAAAAGATCTTGGAGCTGTTGGGCAAGAGTGATGAATTTATTAAGCCGGTCGCTGACCGTCTCGGGCATGACCGCCGTTATGCCTTGGATTGTTTCAAGCTGAGAAGCGAATTGGGCTGGAAACCACAGCATGATTTCAATCAGGCGCTAAAGGACACCATCAACTGGTATAAAGAAAATCAGCAGTGGTGGAAGAAGTTAAAAGTGTAAAGTTTTAAGTTAAGGTTATTATATCAATAATATTACCGAAACTTAGCACTTGCAACTTTAAACTGCTTTTAAAGAGTAGGACTTAATTTTTCTCTTAGGAGTAGTTATGAGAATTGTAATTACCGGAGCTAGCGGTATGTTGGGGACTGATTTATTGCAGGCTTTGGCCGGGGACCATGAACTGTACGGGCTGGATATTAGGAAATCAGACCGACCGCTAGCAGACGTCAGCCATCAGATATTAGATATTACTGATACCAAAGCGACCTACGAAGTAATTACTAAAATCAATCCAGAATTAGTGATCCATGCCGCTGCTTATACCAATGTGGATGGGGCGGAAAGCGACCAGGAGCCAGCTTATCGGATAAATTCCCTGGGCACCAGAAATGTAGCTCTATCCTGCCAGCGATTTGATGCTGCTTTAATATACCTCAGCACAGATTATGTATTTGATGGCCGGAAAACTGAGCCTTACGCGGAAATAGATAGGCCTGATCCATTAGGAGTCTATGCCAAAAGCAAATATTGGGGTGAATTATATACCCAATGGCTGGTTAGTCGTTTTATGATCATTCGTTCCAGCTGGTTGTTTGGGAAGAATGGCCAGAACTTTGTAGAAGCTATCCGGTCACAAGTAATAACCAAGCATGGTTTGCAAGTAGTCAATGACCAAGTTGGTTCTCCTACATATACCGTTGATCTGGCAGAGGCCATAAAACATTTAATAACTATCAACTATCAACTCTCAACTGGTCTTTATGGCATCTGGCATATTACTAACAGTGGATCCTGTTCCTGGTTTGATTTTGCCAGGGAGATAGTGAAGCAGGTTGGGGCCAAAGAGGAGGTGTCGCCAATAAGCGCATCGCAGGCAAACCGACTGGCAGTCCGGCCAAAAAATTCAGTATTGAATAATTTTAACTGGAAATTACATAACTTTTCGCTTCTGCCAACCTGGCAGGATGCGCTCAAACGGTACTTAAAACAATGAAGATCATAAAGAAAATTCTCCGTTTTATCAGTCTCGGGTCTTTAGGCGCTATACTGGCGGCTGTTATCTGGTATAACTGGCCGCAAAAACAGGAAGACCGGTTTCTATATTTGCCGGAAAAAGCTCTGGTTTATGGGCAGCTTTGTATTGACTGGCGTGAAAAAGGACCAGCCGAGTTCTTTGCTGTTTTTTGGAAAAAGTTGACGGCCAAGAATCCTCAATTGAGTAACAGCCTGGCGCGAAAAATTGTTTTGTCTAGGTTGCCTCAAGATGTTCTTTTTAGCGTAATCTACGACCAGAACTACGCGCGCTTAAAAAAACAGCCTGATTATGTTGTTATTATTGATCTTGGCAAAAAGACACGGTTAGTTCGCCTGGCCCTGGATATCGCTTCCCTAAAAGGAATAAACCTTGTTAAAAGTAAAAGTTTAATAATATCCAACAATTTATTAGTACTGAAATCAGTTGCTATAAATCAAACATCACCCGCGGCGGAAACAGCTACTATCAGGGCTCTTTTTAAGCCGTATACCCGGGAAGAACTGACCGTCTATATTACCAATAAGCATGGTGAATTAAGCAAGTTTGCCAAATATATGGAAGAAAAAAACAACTTTTCCTTCTTCCCTTCCATTGACTTAATCGAATATATGCAGATAAGCGGTAAGCTGACCACTGCTGACCAGATCAAAGGGAAGATATCTTTTGTCTCCAAGTATATTGCTGATGTTGACAAGATAGGGGTGGACGCTTTGTTCTTGAATAATATGCTAATGCGTATGCTCCTGGGGGCTGGTTTTACGTATGAAGGAGACGTTACTTCCTTGGCGAATTTCGTAGAAATTAATTACCAGGTTCACGACTTGAACAAGATTTGGCGGCAGATACAATGAGAAAAAAATGGTTGCTGGCAGGATTATTTTGTTTAATGGCGGTAGGCCTGGCCGGGGCTGAAGAGCTAACTGAATATTTACCTAAAAATACTGAACTGGTGTATAGCCTGAGGAATATTGACACCAGCAGTGCCTGGCAAAGTTTGATTAAGAATTATCAGGGAAAAGTAGCCGGGACTAAGGACGATCCTGATTATTTTCTCCTGGATTATCTGTTTCGGCAGTTCAAATTCAAACAGATTGCTGGCGGCAGTTTCGTCACCGGGACAACGAAAAAAAATATACTGGTGGTATACCCTGACCTGGAAGGGGAAAAAGAAAGATTTAATAAATTCCTGATCGATAATTTAGGGAATTTTGTCAGCGTTAATCCCAACTGGCAGAATAAGCAAGTTAACCAGCAGAGTATTTTCTTTGATAGTTGGGCGGAGACCAATGATCTGCTGACTGCCTTTTCGGTGCAAGGCAGCCAGGTGGTATTGGCCAGTAATAGCGGATTGGTGGCCACCTGCCTGGAAACGAAAACAAAACAAAATAGCATGGTAACTGCCGCGTTGTTTAAGGAGCTCAGCGGGAAAATCCCGCCAGACTATGATGGATTGATTTTTGTCAATAACCAGAGCCGAAAGTTTTCGCAGGATTTAAAAAAATGGGAAACAGATAATAAGATGGTAGTATTGATGTCCGGCCAGTGGCTGGAAGCCTGGCTGCTCGAGTTTAAGCTGCTCACGGCTGATTCATTGCAGGGAAAAATTGTTTTTAAATGCAGTGACCAGTCAAAACTTAATATGGTGAAAAACGATGCTCAGTTCCTGGGTGAAGTGGTCAAGCGCAAGTACGCCTATTCCCAGTTAGTTTATAAGAATAAAGTAGCGGTAGAAGGCAACTCGGTAATACTCGACTTTGCAGCCAGTAACTTTAAGGCGATTTTAGAGAAAGAACTTTAGATTTGTTTTGGATTTTGAAATTTGAATTTGTTTTTATTAGGAGGGGGGGGTAAACCAATGTCCTTATTCAGAGAGCAGGAACTTAACTTGATTGATATCCTGGATGTTTTATGGCGCCGGAAAGCAATTATGCTGCTGTTTATTATTGTGGCTGTGCTTTTAGCCGTAACCTTAAATAGTATCATGAGGCCAGTTTATCGCGCTTCGGTTTCTCTATTATTAAGTAAGCCTGCCTATAACATTAATTTTTACCGGCCGGGAGATCCTAAGATCGAAACTACACCCTTGCCCCTAGAGTCAGTAGAGGTCCTGGAAAGTATTGTTAAAGACGGAAATTTGATCCAGCAGGTGCTGACCGCCTTGCAAGTTAAAGGAGCCGGGTATAGCGAATTAAGTCCAAATGACTTGCCGTCCATGGTCACTATCCGGATGGACAAGAATACTGGTTTGCTGGAGCTGAAAATCGATCACCGCGCTCCTAAAGCGGCGGCAGAAATTGCCGCGGTCTGGAGTGAATACCTGGTAGACCAGGTCGAAGCATTAAACCGTCAAGAGAACCTGGAAACTGGAAAATTCGTGGGGAAAGAACTGGAACAAGCCAAGGCCAACCTGACCAAAATGGAAGACAATCTGAGAAAATTCGAAACCGCCAGCAGTTTAGAATTATACCAGAAAGAATTATCCGCCAACATTAACCAGGTAAGCGACTTGGAGCAAAAAGCAGCCAAAGCGGAAGTAATGACTACAGAAATAAAGAATTATCTTGAACTGCTGGAAAAGAAAACGAAAGAAAAGGGCGAAAGTAGCGCTTCCCTGATATTAGCCAATAGAATATTCTTGCAGGATGTCCAGCAGAGACTGCTGGAGAATGATTCTTTTTATAACGATATAAAATTTGATGAAAATTGGAAAACAGACTACAGCTCTAAACAAACAAGTTATTATTCTAGCCAGGTTTTACAATTAGACTCCCTACCCCAGGATTTTGATCAGCAAGTAGCAGCTTTAAAGATGATCCGGGAAAACTTGTCTAATAAAAAAGAATATTTTAATAGTTATATCCCCGCGCTTAAAACTCTGATCTCCCGGCTTAAAGGTAAATACAGCCAGGAAAATCAACGCCAAGCAGAGTTAAAGAGGCTAACGGAAACAGCCAAAAATACCTATACCATATTAACCCAGAAGGAAGCCGAGATCAAAGTAGCTGCCGGTTCTAAATTGGGGCAGTTAAGGATCATTAAAGCCGCGTCTGTTCCATGGCAGCCATATTGGCCAAAGAAAAAATTGAATATACTGGTAGCCTTGATGGTCAGCCTGGTTTTGGGTGGATTTGCCGCACTGAGCCTGGAGGAAAAGAATAAATGAAATACCAGGTACAAAGGAAGTACAAGAGCTAGGCACAAAGGCACAAAGTTTAAAAACAAGATAAGGCACAAAGCAAAACCAAATTCTAATCTATTACTATGTGCTTCTGTGCCTAACATTGAACTTCCTGCTTTCTTTTATGACTTTGTGCCTTAATGTTTGGAGGTATAACGGAGTGAAAATTTGTGTCATTGGTTCAGGTTATGTTGGCCTGGTAACCAGCGCTTGTTTTTCGGATTTTGGGAACGAGGTAATTGGCGTTGATCTAGACTGGGAGAAGGTAAGTCAGCTTAATAAAGGTAAAGCCCCATTCTATGAACCGGGATTAGATGAGTTTATTAAAAGCAACTTGAAAGACGGAAGGCTTTCTTTTACGACAGACTTAAAAAAAGTTGCCAATACCAGCGATCTGATCTTTATCTGTGTGGGGACACCGCCGCAGCGTGATGGAAGCATCGACCTGTCTTATGTGGAACAGGCCGCCCTGGATCTAGGCCAGACTATTGATGATTATAAGATCATCGTCACTAAAAGTACGGTCCCGGTAGGGACCAGCAAAAAAATCGCGGCGATCATTGCTGAAGCTTTGAAAAAAAGGAAGAAAAAAATAAAATTTGACGTGGTTTCAAATCCTGAATTCTTGAGAGAAGGTTCGGCCGTGCTTGACGCCACCCATCCGAATCGTATCATTGTGGGGACCGAAAGCGAAAAGGTCCGTCAAGTGATGAGGGAGCTTTACCGGCCGCTTTATCTGCTCGGGACGCCGATGGTCTTCACTAATTGCCAAACCGCGGAATTGGCCAAATACGCAGCTAATGCTTTTCTGGCGACCAAGATTTCCTTCATCAATGAAATTGCCAATATTTGTGAGATCGTGGGAGCGGAAGTGAAAGATATCGCCAAAGCCATGAGCTATGACCGTCGTATTGGCGGTAAATTCCTGCATTCAGGTATTGGTTATGGCGGCAGTTGTTTCCCCAAGGATACCCGCGGGCTCGTTTACCAATCTGGCCAGGCAGGCTATGAAATGAAAATTGTGGCCGCCGCGATCAAAGTGAACGAGGAGCAGGCCAAACATTTTTGCCGGAAAATTGCCCTTTACCTGGGGCGCCTAAAGAACAAAACAGTCGGGGTGTTGGGTTTATCATTCAAGCCCAATACTGATGACATGAGAGAAGCCCCGGCTCTAAAAGTAATAGATTACCTGCAGCAGGAAAAAGCCTGGATCAGGGTTTTTGATCCAGTGGCTATGCCGGTAGCCAGGAAGATTATTTCCGGCGTTGCTTTTTGCCAGGACGCTTACCAGGCCGCCAAAGGAGGCGAGGCTCTGCTGATCATTACTGAATGGAATGAATTTAGGAACTTAGACCTGACCAGGATCAAGAAACTGATGAAAAAGCCCATTATTATTGACGGGAGAAATATATATAACCCCAGGGAAATGAAGAAGCTTGGATTTATCTATGCCGGAGTGGGAATACAAAGCATAAATAACAAAGCCCAAAGCACAAATAATGAATGACCAATGAATCAATAAATATTTTGATATTTGCCTGCCGGTAGGCAGGGATTTTGTCATTGGGAATTGAGGGGGCGGCCGATGAAAGTCGTGATACTAGCAGGTGGCAAAGGGACCAGGATCAGCGAAGAAACCCAGACTATACCAAAACCAATGGTCGAAATTGGCGGTAAACCTGTCTTATGGCACATCATGAAAACTTATTCTCATTACGGTTTCAACGAATTTGTGATCTGCCTGGGTTATCGGGGATATATGGTGAAAGAGTATTTTTCCCATTATTTCCTGCACATGAGCGATGTGACTATGGATCTGGCCAAGAATAGTATGCATATTCATACCACATCTTCTGAGCCCTGGAAAGTGACGATGGTGGATACTGGGCAAGAAACCATGACTGGCGGGCGTTTGAAAAAAACAGAGAAATATATCGGTAATAACCCATTTATGATGACCTACGGCGATGGGCTGGGAGATGTGAACATACCTTCCCTGATAAAATTCCACCAGGCTCATAAGACTATAGCTACGGTTACGGCGGTACAACCTCTTGGAAGGTTTGGCAGTCTGGATATAGGCGGAGAAGATAAAGTCTCTTCATTCCTGGAAAAGCCCAAAGGTGATTTTACCTGGATTAGTACCGGATTCTTTGTACTTCAGCCGGAAGTTTTTAAGTACATTGAAGGTGATGGCGTAGTCTGGGAAAAGGAGCCAATGGAAAAGCTTTCACAGGAGGGACAGTTAGTAGCATACCGGCATAATGGATTCTGGCGGCCGATGGATACCCTGAGAGATAAAAACGAATTGGAAAGATTATGGCAATCAGGCCAGTCTCCATGGAAGGTCTGGTAATTGAAAAGTGGTAGGGTGGTAGAGTAGTTAAGAAAAAATAGGAGTGGAAATGAAAAAAGAGTTTTGGCGGGGGAAAAGGGTTTTAGTAACTGGGCATGAAGGATTTTTAGGGTCTAACTTAACCAGGCAACTCTTGGAGAGAGGAGCAAAAATAGTTGGGCTGGATATTAAGGTAGATCGGAAAGAAACCATTTTTACTCAAGAAGAGTATAAGCAATTTATCACCATAAAAGGGAGTGTGGCTGATTTCTCTTTGGTAAAAAAGATCATGGCCCAATATAAAATTGAAATAATTTTTCACGTAGCGGCTGAGGCTATAGTCGGCCGATCTTTAGAATATCCAGTGAATACTTTTCAGGCCAATATTGAAGGTACCTGGAATATATTGGAAGCTGGCCGTCAATTAGGAACAGTAGCAGCGATCATTGTAGCTTCTAGTGACAAGGCTTATGGGAGTCATAAAATATTGCCTTATAAGGAAGATACGCCTTTGCTCGGCAATCATCCATATGATGTTTCCAAGAGCTGCGCTGACCTTATTGCTTATACTTATCATTATACGTATGATGTCCCGGTAGCGGTGACCAGGTGCGGCAATATCTATGGCCCGGGCGATTTTAATTACAGCCGGATAATCCCGGAGGCGATGAGATGTATGTATTACGGACGGACACTGCTTATTCGTAGCGACGGAAAATTTACCCGGGATTATGTGTATGTTGACGATATTGTCAACGGGTATATACTGCTGGCCGAGAAGTTAAAAAATCTGAAATTAGCTGGCGAGGCTTTTAATATCAGCGATGAGAATCCCCTTTCGGTGCTTAAGCTGTTAGGGCAGTTAAGCAAACTTTCCGGCAAGAAACTTAATTATAAAATATTGGATCAAGCACAGTATGAGATAAAAGATCAATACCTGGCTTCCGGCAAAGCGCGAAAAATATTGGGCTGGAAACCTAAATATACTTTGGAGCAAGGATTAGTCAACACTATTGATTGGTATAACAGATACTATAACGACAAATAAATCAGGAAATACACCCATGGGAAAAACAGTTTTAATAACCGGTGGTTCGGGCTTTATAGGCAAAAACCTGATAGAACAACTGCAGCCCAAGTTTAATGTGCTGGCCCCCAGGCATAAGGAACTGGAACTGCTAAGCCAGGATTCAGTTCAAACGTATTTCAAGAAAAATAAGATCGATGTGGTTATCCATTCAGCAACAGCCCCGGCACATCGCAAAATAAAAAAACCAAAAAATATTGCTTATAAAAATTTGCGGATATTCTTCAATCTGGCCAGGAATAGTCAATACTACTCGAAGATGATTTTTATAGGCTCAGGAGCTGAATATGGATCGCAAACAGATATAGCTGATGTAAAGGAATCTGATTTTGACCGCTTGGTACCGGGTGATGAACACGGCTTTTCTAAGTATGTATGCTCTAAATATATAGAACAGGTAAATAATATTGTAAATTTGCGATTATTCGGTATCTTTGGTAAGTATGAGGATTACCAAATGCGTTTTATCTCTAACGCCATCTGTAAGGCTATTTTTGATCTGCCTATAACCTTGAACCAAAACCGTAAATTCTCCTATCTCTTTATTGATAACTTGGGACCAATAGTTGAATATTTTATTAAACATCAGTGGAAACATAAAGCCTATAATGTGGTCCCGGCTGAAAAAACAGAATTATTAGCCCTGGCTGAACAGGTGAAAAAAATATCCCGTAAAAACCTGGAGATCAAGGTAAAAAACCCGGGAGTGGGAAAAGAATATACCGGCCGCAACGGGCTTTTAGTGGCGGAGATAAGAAACATCAATTTTACTCCGCTGGAGCAAGCTGTTAAGCAATTATATATCTGGTATGAAGGGCATAAAGAAACTATTGATAAAGAATTATTGCTGGTGGACCCGTGAAAAGATCAAGTTAGGCTCCCCTTCGTTCCGCTAACTGATTACCCAGATTATTACACAGATTTTTATCAGCGACTAGGCTGGTAATCGGTGTAATCTTTTGGAAATCCGTGCAATCAAGTATAGGATTGAAATTCCTATACTTTAAAGTTAGGTTAAGGTTGAGGAAGCAAAGTTTAGGAGTTCCGATTGATTAAAGTAAGTGACTATATATTTAAATATTTGATGGGGCAGGAAATCAGGGATGTCTTCATGATCTCCGGCGGCGGCGCTATGCACCTGGTTGATTCAGTCGGCAGCAATCGGAACCTTAAGTATTATTGTCCGCATCATGAACAAGCAGCGGCCATAGCGGCTGAAGGTTATGCTCGCGTTGCAGGGAAAATGGGTGTCGTAGTTGTGACCAGCGGACCTGGTGGAACCAATACCCTGACCGGAGTAATTGGTCAGTGGCTGGATTCTGTTCCGGTACTCTATCTTTCTGGCCAGGTAAAGCAGGAAACTACCATTGCCTCCTGCCGGGAACTTGGATTAAGGCAATTGGGAGATCAGGAAATCAATATTACTGATATAGTAAAGCCAGTTACTAAGTATGCAGCTATCATTCTTGAACCAGCTAAAATACTCTGGCACCTGGAAAAGGCAGTATATCTGGCTACTCACGGCAGACCTGGACCGGTCTGGCTGGATATTCCTCTCGATGTACAAGCTGCCATGATTGATGAAACTAAGCTGATTTCCTATAACCCTCATGAAGACGGGATGAAAAGTGTCAAAAACAACTTATCCGGCCAGATAAAACAAGTATTGGAACTGTTAAAAAAAGCAGAACGCCCGGTATTGCTGGCGGGCCATGGTATCCGTATTGCGGGAGCGCAAAAGGTCTTTAGGGAATTTGTGGAAAGAACAGGTATACCGGTGTTGACGACTTTTAACGGTTATGACCTGGTGCCTTCGGATTACCCGCTATATGCCGGCCGGCCAGGAACCGTTGGCACTCGTTTTGGAAATTTTACTTTACAGAATGCGGATGCTCTGCTTTCTGTCGGTTCGCGGAATAATATCAGGCAGATAAGCTATAACTGGCAGAATTACGCCCGCGGAGCAAAAAAAATAATTATTGATATTGATACAACCGAATTGAAAAAACCGACGATCAAAGCTGATATCCCAGTAGAGGCTGATGCCCAGGAATTTTTTGAGGAGTTGTTAAGGCAGCTCAGTGAAACAAAATTGCCGGAATGGAAGAAGTGGCTGGCCTGGTGCCTGGAACGCAAAAACAAATATCCAGTTGTGCAGCCAGAATATTGGGAGAAACAGGAGCGCATCAATCCGTATGCTTTTGTAGATACTTTAACGAAAGCTTTACCCGCAGGGGCTACAGTAGTGGCTGGCAATGGTACTGCTTGTGTAGCGCTATTCCAAGCTGGCGTGGTGAAGGATCAGCAAAGGATATTCTGGAATTCTGGTTGCGCTTCGATGGGTTATGACCTGCCGGCAGCAATTGGGGCCTGTGTCGGTAACGGCAAAAAGCCGGTGGTGTGCCTGGCTGGAGATGGTAGTGTGCAGATGAATATCCAGGAATTACAGACTTTGGTGACCTATGGTTTGCCGGTTAAACTTTTTGTGCTCAATAATAATGGCTATATTTCTATTCGGCAGACGCAGGATAATTTTTTTGCCGGACGATACGTGGCTTGTGATCCGAGCAGTGGCGTGTGTTTCCCGAATATTCTTGCTGTTGCCGAAGCTTATGGATTACCCACTATGTTGCTTAATAACCAGGATGATATGAAAGAACAAATAGCAAAAGTAATAGCCGCACCCGGCCCAATGGTATGTGAAGTGCTGCTTTCTACAACTCAGAAATTTTCGCCGCGGGTCGCTTCTGAAAAAAAACCAGATGGGAGAATGGTTTCAAAGCCGCTGGAAGATATGTACCCATTCTTGCCGCGTGAAGAATTTAAGAAAAATATGATTATTGAACCGCTTAAGGAAGAGTAAAGAAGTGATAGAAGCGCAGCAGGAAGAACAGCGAGTGGTAAGTGGTAGAGTGATAAAGATAATTAGGAGGGAAGAATGAATGATCTAGAATTAAAGATGATGGATATCCTGAAAGAATTAAAGGATAAGTACGGGGCGGTTAGCGTTCGGGCTGAGTTCGAGGCTGAAGGCACCAAACTGGAAGAACTATTGCGGCTCAAGGAAATCTCCATGAAAGCAGGAGTTGGCTTAGTGTTGAAAATCGGTGGCTGTGAATCAGTCAGAGATATGCTCGAGGCCAGAGTGGTCGGTGTAGATTCATTGGTCGCTCCCATGGTTGAAACTGCATATTCCCTGCGCAAGTATCTAGAGGCGGTAAAAAAAGTATTCCCGGCCGAAGAGTTGAAAGATATTGAGATTATCACTAATATTGAAACAAAGACTGCCTGCAATAATTTGGAAGCAATGATGGCTATACCTGAGATTGATATTTTGCAGGGCATTGATATTGAAAGGGTGGACCTGAGTTTCTCACTAGGCAAAGATGAGAAAAGCATCAATGACGATGATGTTAATGATTATGTATCAAGGTCCATCAAGACAGCCAAAAAGCAAAAACTTCTCTGCAGTATAGGAGGCGGTGTCTCAGCTCATTCCATACCGTTCTTCAGGAGTTTGCCGACTGGTACCCTGGACCGTTATGAAACCAGAAAAGTATGTTTCAATACTGCGCAAGCCCTGAAGCAAGATCCGGAAAAGGGGATTTTGAA
>JACRDM010000064.1 GCA_016218565.1 Elusimicrobiota bacterium
ACTAACGCCGTAGTATAAAGAATCTCTTTGCCGGCGCTGGCTCTTTTAAAGAGCGCTTCGCACTTCTTGGCTTTCCTGGGATCATCCCAGGTTAGATAACGCAAAATAATATTGGTATCTAAAAATATCATTTCATTTCCTCTAATAGTTCTTTTACCACTTTTCCCTTCACTTCTTCCCTTAGCCTGGGAAAACGTATTTTCTTTTTATTTTGCCGTTTTACCACTCCTCTAAGATTTAAAATAGTCCCTTTAATCGGCGTTAACACAATCCTTTTGCCATCGGTAATATAGACAATCTTATCATTGGACTTCAAATGCAAAAACTCTCTCACTTCTTTGGGAATAGTAGTCTGTCCCTTAGAAGTGATAGTGGAAATATGCATATAATACCTCCCTTACTTTTATTGTATAATAAGGAATATATCATTTTTGCTTACTTATGTCAATAAAAAAGCAACTACCAACTTTTAACCATATTCTTTATTCCCCAATGATTTTAACCAGCGCCCGTTTGCGCCGCATCCCGTCAAACTCCCCGTAAAATATCTGCTCCCACGGCCCGAAGTGCAACTCGCCATTAGTGACCGCCACTACTACTTCCCGGCCCATCACCGTCCGCTTCAAATGCGCATCACCATTATCCTCACCGACATTATGCTCATATTTGTTTTTATCATAAGGCGCCAGCTTTTCCAGCCACTTCATAAAATCGCGGTGCAATCCTGGCTCATTATCATTAATGAATACACTGGCCGTAATATGCATGGCATTTACCAGGCACAGTCCTTCCTTGACCCCGCTTTTCTTCACCGCCTCCTCAACCTGGCCGGTAATATTAATAAATTCATAGCGGGTCTTGGTATTAAACCACAGTTCTTCATTATAACTTTTCATAGGCAACCTCCCGTTAGTAATTCGATAGATGCGATGACAAGTTGATAAGTAACTCAAGTAAGTAAAAGATAATACACGTATCATCTTATCATCGCTTTATCAGCTTCAGCAACGCATTAAGCTTACTAATGATCTTATACGGCTTTAGCGCCGCTAGTTCTTTCCGGCTGCAGGATCCGCCGATGATAGCTATGGGCTTGACTTTAGCGTTTCTTCCAGCTTTAATATCATACGCCATATCGCCCACATAAAGAACCTTATCTTTATCTGCTTTCAGTTTTCTTATTACTTTGAGCAAAAGATACGGCTCGGGTTTTAGCTCATGTTTTTTATCAGCACAGGCAATAACGTCAAAATATTTTTCCAGATCAAGATGTTTCAATAAAATATGACTAAATTTAGTTGGCCGGTTGCTGGCCACCGCCAGCTTAATCCCCTGCCGGCGCAATACCGACAGGGTTTTCCGCACCATCGGTTTTACGCGAGAGTAGCGCAGCAAAGCATCACGATGATGGCCCCGGTAAAGCGCCAAGGCCTTTGTCACCTCTTTCCCGTCCACAAATCTGCTCACAAAGTTTTTATCTCCCAGGCCGACGTTTATTTTTACCTGATACAACGAAGCTTTCTTATAGCCGAGATTTTTCAGCACAAAATTCAAACTTTTTCCTATCGCCCCATAGGCATCAATCAACGTACCGTCAAGATCGAAAATGATAAGTTTAATCATAAACATTCCTTTTTTATTCATTACTTCGTTAAAATAACTCTATTTTTTCGGGCTCTAAGTTTAGCAGGAATTCATCGCAGGGAATACAAAGCACCTCGTCTTTTTGGATGCGCTCTTTCCCGCGGTATAATAATAATGCCTTGCTTTGCGGATACTCGGATTTAAAACTTCTCAGTGAACGAATATCTTCCATCCTGATCTTTGAAGTATTTTTAACTTCTATAGCCCAAAATACCTCTTCTCCGTACACTATAAAATCCACTTCAGAGCCAGCGGCAGTCCTCCAAAAATAGACCTTATTTTTTTCTCCCCGATAGGAACTCCAAGCGATTAAATGCTGAGCCACAAGTCCCTCCAGTGCCGCGCCTTCTATCTCCTCAGGTCTATCCAGTGGGCCGGCCGGACGGAGCGACCGGTAAACCCCAGCATCAAAATAGTAGAATTTAGGATGAACTATGGTTACCCTTTTAGCCTTCTTGGAAAAAACAGGTATTCTGAAAGCCAAAAGAAGATCTTCGAGAATGGTAATATATGATTCAACCACTTTTCTTTCAACCTCACATTCCCTGGACACATTACTCGTGTTAAGCAAAGACCCGTGCGAAAAACTGATGGCTTCAAGAAATCTTGAAAAATTGCCGATGTTGCGTACCAGCCCCTCCATTTGCACTTCTTCTCTCACATATAACGACGCATAAGTTCTTAACACTGCGGCAGGGTCAACAGCGGAAAACACCAGCGGCAAAAGGCCTTGTTTTAGTGCGGCAGCGAGATCGAATTTTCTACTAAGTTCAACTGCCATAAAGGAGTGAAGTGTCTGCTTAATCACTCTCCCGGCAAGCAGATCCGCTCCGGTTTTCTTTAATTTTCGCGAGCTTGATCCAGTCAGGATAAATCGCAGTCCCAGTTTCTTTTCAATAAGAGAATGCACGACACTTAATAAGTCGGGGACTTTTTGAATTTCATCAATAACAACGATTTTCTTTTCGCGGCTGGCAAGCACAAGCTCTTTGAGTCTTTCCGGCCGGGCGCTGTAGGAGCGAAACTCATCAGGTTCCAATAAATCAACCCAAACAGCACCTATCATATTTTGCCTGAGCCAGGTTGATTTCCCTGTGCCGCGAGGCCCGAAAAGAAAAAAACTTTGCTGCGGCGGCCTAAATAATCTTGGTATTATATACTCCATATTAAGTCCTTTATTGGAGTTACTGACTCCATAATAGTACTATTAATGCCGGCCTTTGTCAAGCCAAATTTTTGAAGCCACAAAAAAAACAGGAGCAATAGGCGCTCCTGTTTTTATTGTATTTCTTTCTCTTCTCCCAACATTGCCTTGGCTCGTTTTATTTCTTCTTTGGCTGTTTTATTTTCAGGATCTATCACAAGCACCTTCTCCCATACCGCTATTGCTTTCTTTAGCGAATTCTCCTTCGTCGCTATATTGGGTCGCTTTAGCGGTGAATTTCTCTACCAATGCTGCTTTTTCTTCTGCGTTTAGATTATCAGTGTCAATGATCTTTTTCCCAGAGCTTGAGTTTTGATTGCTTGGCGCTGAAAAATAATAATATACTGAAGCCTTCCCTATTATATCAAAGCCGCTGGCTTTATAGTTATCGTCTTACTTCAATCCCAGATAGGTCGGAGATAAATCCATAGCTAAAGCAATATTGTCAGTAATAAAGTATTCCCCACCGATAAAGATACTGCCTTCGTAGCCGCTGCCTTTTATGTCCAGGGTGTTAAACTTGATATAGCCGCCGGCGATGCCAGTAAATGCTCTCACTTTACCACCCTGGTAAAAATTCAGATAGCACTTTCCGGCAAATACATTGATTCCCTCTCCAGTAGCATATTTTATTTTTGTATACTTACGCCCTGGAGTATATCCGGCAACTGCAACAATGCTTCTTGGATAGGAAGAATAGTTATCTTCCCTTCATAAATAGGGCGATTACCGCCATAGAATAAATAAGCTTCTGCTTGAGGGTAATCTTTTAGAAATGTTTTCAACCCATGCGTCATCTGCTCCGTGATTCTGTTGGTTCTCTTAACTTCAATGGCCATAATCCCCTTCTCGCCATATAAAATAAAATCCACTTCCACCTGATCAGCAGTTCGCCAGTAAAATAGATCATATCCTAATCTGAGACTATCATTGATGGCCCGCAATTCCTGAAAGACCAGGGTTTCCAATGCCGCGCCGGCCATTTCTTCGGGCAGGTCAAGTGGACCAGACGGTCGCACTGTCCGATATACTCCAACATCAAAAAAATAAAACTTATGATGCGCAATAACGCGGCGTTTGGCCTTTTTGGTAAAAACAGGCAGACGATAACCGATCATCAGATCATCAAGAATGGCAAAGTAGTTTTCGACAACTTTACGTTCGATTGCGCACTCCCGCGCTACCGCAGACGCATTGAGGACCGCCCCCTGGGAAAAACTTGCCGTCTCTAAAAATCGGGAGAACGCGCTTAGATTCCGCGTGAGTCCTTCCTGCTGAATTTCCTCACGCAAGTATGTTTCCACATAACTTTCCAGATAAGATTTAGGATCAGATTCTATATATACAGAAGGCAATTGACCATACTTCAATGATCGTTGAAGATTAAAATCATTTCCCAATTCAACAGCCGTAAGCGGATGAAAAGAATACTTTAAAGCGCGCCCGGCTAAAAGATTGACTCCCCGCTGGCGTAATTTTCGCGCGCTGGAACCTGTCAGAATAAAACAATAGCGGTTTTTCTCAATCAAGCGGTGAACTTCATGCAGAATGGCCGGAATGCGTTGAACTTCATCAATAATAATCCATTCCTTGAAATCACGGGGAATGAACCTTTCTAAGCGTTGCGGATTTGCTAAAAGATCATTATAAATCTCTGACTCCAAAAGATCAATAAAAACCGCTTGTGGGAAAGAAGACTTTACCCAGGTTGTTTTCCCTGTTCCTCTCGGCCCAAACAGAAAGAAGCTTTTTTCTTTGGAATGCTTTATTATTCTGGGATACATAACTCCATTTTACATATAAAATTGGATTTGTCAAGAAAAAATAGCGGAAATAGGGAAAACTACTTCCTGCCAAATTTACACCCACAATAATGTTGCCGGTAGAAATTATGCTCTTTGGCAAAATCCATGGTTTTCCTGAATCCATTCTGTTTCTTGAAATCATAGGGTAAGAATCCCTTACTTAATTCCTGCCCTATGTTATTTATCTCCGGCGCATTTTTGTGCGGGCTCACCGAAAGAGTTGACGCTAAATACTTTATCCCTAATTCCCTGGCTTTGTCTGCCGCCTTTTGCAGCCGTACCCGGAAACACACTGAACAGCGCTTGCCGCCTTCTGGTTCTTCCTCCAGTCCTTGTACGCGCTCCTGCCAAACTATATTATTATAAGGCCCGGCGATAAGCTCAAAATCAAGCAGCCGGCTAGCATCCCTGACCACTTCCAAGCGGCGTTCATATTCTTCTGCCAGATAAATGTTCGGATTGTAAAAATACCCGGTAACCTTATAACCGTCCTGCCGCAATTTTTCCACCACTCCGCCGGCGCAAATCCCGCAACAGATGTGCAACAATACCTTTTTCATCGTTGCGGCTCTATGATAACCTTTATACATTCTTTAGCCTCCGACACCAGCTTAAAACCCAGAGCTGTTTCAGACATAGCGAGAGTATGGGTTATCATTTTTTGCGCCGGGATCATTTTCGCCCGTAACAATTCAAGGGCGATCCCCGCGTCCAGGGGACTGCTGCCATAAGAATGCACTATTTTTATGCTTTGCCGCCAAAAACCGTTGACCGGAACAGGTAAAGTCACCCCTGGTTCAGTCGGGGCAAAGAACAGCAGCGTGCCGGCACGGTCAACACATTGCAAAGCCTGCTGAAAAGCGCTCAGAGCTCCGGTACAGACAATGACAACATCAGCTAATTTCTGGGCATTTATCTTTTTCAGTCTGGTAACGATATCTTCTTTAGCCGGGACGACCAGATCAGCGCCTAAAGCCTGGGCTGTTTCCAAACGTTGCTGGTTTACATCCGTAACTATGACGCGTGTGGCCCCAACGATACGCGCCGCCAGCAGATGGAGCAGTCCGGACAAACCCGCGCCGATGATCATCACGGTCTGTCCGGGTTTTATTTCCGCCATTCTCTGGCCGCGCAGTACGCAGGCCAAAGGCTCAATAAAAGTACCCTCGACGAAAGAAATTTCTTCCGGCAATATCAATATCCCCCGGTCTACGTTTAACTGCGGCACGCGGATATATTCAGCAAAACCACCGGGATAGAAATTGGTGGCATGTAACGTTTCGCAAACCGTGTGCTGGCCGTTAAGGCAATACTTACAAGTATTGCACGGCACATGGTGCGCCGCAAAAATCCTATCCCCGATCTTGTATTTCTTTACTCCTTCACCCGTTTTTTCAATCACGCCGGTAATTTCATGTCCCAGAACCAGCGGCGCCTTCTTTATGCGGTACCATTCCATGACATCGCTGCCGCAAATACCGCTGGCCATAACTTTTATCAGGATCTCTCCCGGACCGATTTGCGGAACAGGCCTTTCCTCGATCCTGATATCTCTATTATTGTAATACATGGCCACGCGCATTATTTTTTCTCCCGGTTCTGCGCCTTGACACCAGTAAAAACTTCCTGGGCTTTTTTAACATCCGCTTTTTCATGGATAATGGCGCGTAACCCGGCGGCCATGGCTTGCGGATATTGGCTCTGCCAGATATTACGACCCAGATTTATCCCGCTAGCGCCTTGCTGCATGCCGTCGAAAACGAATTCAAAAACTTCTTTTTCTGTTTCACATTTCGGTCCACCGGCAATTACCACCGGGACCGGACAGCCGCAAACCACTTTCTCGAAATTCTCGCACCAGTATGTTTTGACGATCCTGGCTCCCAATTCTGCGGCAATGCGGGTACAGAGGCCCAGATACCTGGCATCTCTCTTTTCCATTTCCTTGCCCACGGCGGTTACCGCCATTACCGGAATGCCGTAATCTTCGCAGTCATTAACAATATTAGCCAGATTCATCAGTGTTTGATGCTCGTAATCACTGCCGACAAAAACTGATATCCCGACCGCCGCGGCATTCAGCCTTATTATCTCAGCTATAGAAGTAGTTAGGCCTTCATTAGCCAGGTCTCTACCTACCATGCTCGTGCCGCCAGATACCCTGAGAATAATAGGTACCGTACTGGCCGGATCAATAACGGAACGCAAAACCCCTCTGGTTACGAACAACCCATCGCAATAGTGAAGTAACAGCTTGATCGTTTCGCCGGGTTTCTCTAGGCCACTGGTCGGTCCTTGAAAATACCCGTGATCGATCGGCAAAAAGAAACAATGCCCATCCGGTTTAATAAGCCGGCTGAGACGATTTTTTATTCCCCATTCCATAATTTACCTCCAAATTCGTTTCGAATTCGCCCCGCTGTTTAGATTTGAGCAAGCAAATCTAGGGGGGCTAATCCTTTTCGTTACTTAAAGTAATATTTGACCGCAAATCCGATTCCCGGCTGGGTAGCAAACATAGTACTAGAATCAGAAGTGGCATTTCCATTAATGGTAGTATCTGTGCTGGCAATATCTAGGCCCAGCCTGCTCACATAAGCTTCAAAACTCAGGTTGGGTATTTCCTGGAACCGGAAATTAACTCCTAGTCCGCCGCCGATATTAAAACTTGTCTGTTCAGTCTTATAATTACCGACTTCGGAATTATCAATATCAAGCTGTATACCGGCCAAAGCCAGAAAACGCAAATACGTCGTTTTCTTCAATACATATGCTGCCCCGCCGCCGATCCCGAACTCGGTATCATCTTCCCCGAAAGAAAAAGAGAGATTCCCATCTACAGCCATATTGTCATTCAGCCAATAACGGGCGCCGATACCCTGTCCATTGGTGCCGATGCCTAGCTGGCCAGTCATATCATTACTAGCCACGCTGACTGACATGCTCTTTTTTTCCGCCGGAACTGGAGCTGCTACTGCCACATTGAACGCCATGAACAAAAACATTACTGCCGCTAAAACAACCATCGCTTTCGGCGCACTCATATCACGTACCTCCTTTTTATTTTATGCTAATCAGCATTTCGGGATTGGCTTTCAGGGTCTGATGCACCGGACAATTCCTGACGAATCGCAGTAAGGATTCTCTCTTGCTTTCATCCAGAGATACTCCCTGCAGGTCTATATCTATCTTTATTTGGTCGAACTGGTAAGGAGCATTGTCAGTTAACTCTGCTTCTGCCCGGACAATGAAATTATCCAGCGACAGTTTTGTGCTTTCCGCGAATTTACGGATATATACCCCGGCACAAGCTCCTAAAGCAGCCAAAAGGATGTCAAGCGGACTGATGACTCCACCCCTACCGTCAATATTTATTTCAAAGCCATTGGCTTTTACCTTGAACAACATGTCTTTAGCGCAAAAAACTTCTGCCTGGTACATGAGTATTACCTCACTTCCGTTTAATTCTTTCAGAAAGAGCGCGTTGCAGGACCAGCCACATTTCCTCTCTATCCTTACACAATGTCAGTGACGGCAATTTTTAAAAGCCTCCCACCGCTGACGCCAGGCGCTGGAAAAGTCCACTTCTAATCCCACTTCCAGTAGGAAGAAAAACAAGCCCGGCCAAACCACGGACCAATCCCAACAGCAGGAAGAATTGGATCAGGAACAATAAGATATTATGATCCCTGATGTACGACATGTATCTATTTTATCACTTTTTTGGGATTTTTCCAAGTATCTACCGACACAATGTTACCGGCACAAATACTGGAAAGCCACCGCCCCTTTCATACCCGCATTGAAGGTGGCTTTACTTACATAAGTACGTAAATAGACAATTCTCGCATTGCCAGATATTCGAGAGATCCGCCGCGAACGGCACAGCCGGGTCAATTATTTCCTTGAGCAGTTGTTGTGCAGCATCCAGGATCAGGCCCAAAGACTCGGTTCTTTCATCCGGGTCCTCTTTTTTGAAACACATGATCAGCCTTGTTTCCCTCAGATTGTAAAGGCAGGCATTCACTTCCCTTCCAAACTGGCTATCGCGGAAAATACTTACATATATAGGCATTTGGAAAGTTTTAATGGTTTTTTTCATCGCTGAACGATCCAACGACATATCCCTTAATTTTTGCAGTTTAGCCGGAACCTCTATCTTGCCACCGGTCTTGTAATCCACCACCAGCAAGGTACCGTCATCCAGCTCATCCACCCGGTCCACTTTTGCCTTCAGTTTGAAATCCCCTATTTTGTAAGGATACGGCATTTCCAGGACGATGAGTTTCGCCACTGGTCTCTCCTTCTCATTCTGTAGAAATTTCTCCAGCCGGTGCTTCAGCACTGTCTCCAGTAGGAACGCGCCATCACCCATCCTTGGGTGGAAATCTTCTTCAAATTTCTTTTTGAACGCGCGGAAGAAGCTCTCTTCAAATTTACTGTCTAGCACCGGCCGCTGATTCAGGAACACAGAGAAAGTCTGCTGCAGCAGTTCATGCACAAAGGTCCCTATCTCCCTGGGTTCAGGAGTAGCCAGCAGGTCGGTTTTCTCCTGCAAATTCATCACGTACCGAAAATAGAACTGCCGCGGGCAATCGAGATATGTATCTATACTGCTGGGCGAATAAGTGAATTCCTTTAGTAAAGCGACTATTTCCGCGGTTTTCGCCGTCTTCTCTTCCTTCAGCGACGGCTCTACCCTGAAGACGCCTCTTTGCGGGATAAAAACATCCAGTTTCTTTTCCGACTTCTGCTTTTCCCACAGTATTTGCTCCAGGAACCTGCTCCGCTCATTCTGTCCCGCCTCCTGGTAGAACAAATGCACCTTCTCTGCCCCACCGATCACCCGGCGGAAAAGATAGCGCTGTATCTCTTCTTCCTTTTCTAAACGGTTTATCCCCAAAGTCAGCATTATCTCCCGGGGAATCAGCGGCTCCAATTGCCGTATCTGCGGCACAGTTCCTTCGTTCAGGCCGGTGACCAGCACTTCTTTGAATGACAGGGACCTGGTTTCCAACAATCCTAATATTTGCAAACCTTTCAGCGGCGACCCGGAGAAAGACAGCTTGGCTGATTCCAGAAATAACCTGAATATCCGGAAAAGATCCGCCGGTTCGAATATTTCTTTACTGCAGGCAGCGGATGATACTGTCTCTGCCAGGTTCAGAGTCTCTTCAATGGCTTTCACATTGAAAGGATAAGAAGAAAATTCACTGTATTTATTGACTGCCAGGACCAGCTCGCCGGCTTTCTCAGCCAGCGAGGCCAAAGTATTGATATCCTGCCAGTCACTGAACAGCATCTTATGCAGGAATTTAATCTCTTCCCGCAATTTGTTCTGCGGAGATCCCGATAGGACTTCTGCCTGTTCGAATATCTCCTGGTCAGCAATGATCTCTTCCAGGGAGATAAACAATTTGCCTGCCACCGGGCTGGCAACTGTGCCGAGCAATGCTTCAGCTATCTTATGGATGGTTATCCTGACCGCTGTACTGCCTGTTTCCAGCGATAGGTTCTTAATGACCGAATTGGTCATTATCTTCAGATAATCCCGGCTGTAATATAGATTTGCTTTTTTATTTTCTTGTGCCCGGAAAATACCGTCAAACAAAGGAAAGACTATCGTTCTCTGCAAAGGATAGCCGAGGGAAATATTAAAATCAGCCGGCAACGGCGATACAGCGGATAATAAAACCGGCAATTTGGCCGGATCCGGGACTACCAGCAAAGTATTCTCCGGGTCCTCCACTTTCTCTAGCACCTGTCTTACCAGCGCGGCTTCCGCGTGTGAATCCTGACCACAATAAAGTTGAATATCAACTTTATTGTCACCTGAAACTCCCTCTGGGAGTTTCACCCCCCTGTTTAGATTTCCTTGGAAATCTAGGGGGGCTAACGCCTTCGCATTCATCTTTAAAACCGGCCATTCCTCAGGATCACCCTGGAACAGCATCTTGGCCTTTCCAGAATCCAATATCGTCTTCACTATCGCCAATTCTGTCTCATGGAAATAGAAGAATCCAGAGAAGACAAAATGGCTAAAATCTTCAAAAATCCATCCCGGATTCGAATCCTCCCGAGGCTCCTTTTGGGAGCCGAGTCCCCCCTGCTTAGATTTACTTGTAAATCTAGGGGGGATTAACGCCGACCTAGCCGCTTCCCGGTACATCAGCCCGCGGGTCAGTTTCTTTTCCTTGAAACAATACTTTTCAAAATCATTTCTTACTTTGCTGATATTCTCTAGCAGTTTATTCACCGGCTCGGGGACAGCGTAGCCGATAGCCGCGCTGGCTTCTACGGCCTTCAATTTTTCTTCTGGAATATCCTGCAGGTCAAGCTGTTCTATAAATACCCTTATCTCCCTGGCCCAGGGCAGGAACGAGGCAAAAGACTTGTCTTCCCGCAACAAGCCTGGATATTTATCCCGGCAGAGCTGGTAGATAAAATATTCAGCATCCAGATCGCCTATCTGTGAGCAGGGATCCTGGCGGCAAGCGATATATGAGGCAAATTCATCCATAGTAAAGAATACTGGCGATAGTAATGGCTTCCCGTGCATACGGAACAATTCCCGGTTCAGGAACATTCCCGGCCTGCGTCCGCCGAAGACCAGGGCAACTTTTTCTAAGGGTATGCCCTTTTCTTTCAGTTCCAGCAGGTATTTGGCTGTCGCCTTGATAGGATCTTCACGGAATGAGAGGAATTCAATGTTAGACATTGTGTTCCTCCCACAAAAGTTTATCCAGGTAAATCAAAAAACCCCGGCTCTTCTTGCCATATATCGTTTCAACCGCGCGGCAATATCCTGCCAACTGCTCATAATCTTTTTCCGGAGCAAGCCTAGCTGCTTTGTAATCAACGACCCACACTTCTTTCGGGAATATCAGCAGGCGGTCAATTCTCCGGCCTACACCGCCCTCGGCAGTGATACTAACTTCAGTCAGTACTTCTGCATCCGGTGAGAAGAACTGCTTCATTTCAGAACTATTGACTGCAGCTAAGGCCTTCTTCTCCAAAGCATCAAGCTCCGAGTTTGTGAAAAATACCAGGGGCAAAGACTTTCTCCTGTCTCTTAGTATCGTTTTAACATCCTGCTTCCGCGTGTCACCTATACCAGCCAGCAGGTAGTGCAGTATTTCTCCCTCTTTCTGTCTCTTCTTCCGTTCCTGGTCCTCTGGTTGCTTTTGTTCTTCATTGAGCCGTACTGTCCAATCCTCAAACAAACTGCCTGACAAGACTATCGGTGGAATTGCCTTGATCTCTTCCTTAGCTGTCCGCATCTTCCCTTTTTCATAAGGCAGCCCCGGCAATAACGAAACTATCGGCGACTCTTTCTCTACGAATATATGCAATTCTTCCTTTGGCCTGGTGAAAGAAACATACAGGGTATTGATCTCATCCAAGATACTCTTCAGGTACTCAGTCCGGCGAATCTCTGCTATCTTGCGGTTCAGCCGCCAGTATTTCTCCGCAATATTCAGCGGTGAAAGCATCCCTTCATCTTCCCTAATATGGAAATTGTTCACTTTCGGATCTATGCCGGTGAACGGCACAATAACTGCCGGGAACTCCAAGCCCTTGGCTTTATGCACGGTCAGCACCCGGATAGAATGTGACTCCCGCGTTTTAACATACAGGTCTTCCTCGCGCGCGTCTTTCAGGTATTCCAGGAATCCAGGGATATCCAGCGACTCTTCTTCCTGTTCCTTGACCAGCTCCAGGAACCGCACCAGGAACCCTTGCCCTGCCTGCCGAAGCCCTGGCGTAGGCAGGTCGTTCTTCAATAACTCGAACCTGCTCGCAATGCTCATGATCAGTTCATAGAGCGGCAGGAACCCGGCCTTGCGGAAAATATCCTCGATCAGCTTATCCCATACCTGTTTGTATTCTTTCTGGAACTCCCGGTAATAATATATCTTGTCGCCCTGGCGAACACGCAAACCTAATTGGAACAGGAATGAATTTATCTCCGCGACGGGTATCCAGGAAACGCGGGTAAATGATTCGCCGCTGATAAAAGTGGCAAAAGCCAGGTTATCCAGCGGCGCAGTCAGGAATTCCAGCAAAGACACTACTTCCCGGACTGAATTATGCTCCAGTATATTCAGGGTCTTTTCTGATTCCACGGGCAGTTTAGCTTCCAAGAGCCAGCCAGTAATCAGTTCAGCTTGTTTGTTCGTCCTGGCCAGTATCGCTATCTCACCAGGATTGAACCTCTTCAACAGTTCCTTTGTCCTGGCCAGTACCGCCTGCTCAGTAGCTTCTTCGAAGCCTGCCGCGCCGCGTCCCATTGGCGGGTATTCACCATCCAGTTCAGTTACGTTAACATACCCGTCCTTCTCTTTCACCGCACTCTGTACCAGGTCATGGTAGAGAGACAAGTACTTCCCACACTCTTTATCTTCAACCAGAGCATGATCTTTCTTGTCCAGGAACCCATTCACCAATGCCTGCAGGTTCTCGGACTGGAAAATTGCATTAACAAAAGAAACTATCTCCCTGCCGCTACGAAAATTTCTGGCCAGCTTTTCAGTCGTCAAACCGAATTGGGAGAGATTTTCCGGCACAGCAGTGAATAAACTTGCTTCACCACCCCGGAACCGGTAGATCGCCTGCTTGGCATCGCCCACCAGGAACAGGCCGCCGCCACTAGCCAATGCTTCTTCTGCCAAAGGTGACAGGTTGGACCATTGCAATAAGCTGGTATCCTGGAATTCATCTATCAAAATATACCGGTACCTGGCAGCCAGGCGGTAATACAGCTCTGGTATAGAGAAATCCTCTTCACTGAATATCTTAACTGCCTGGCCATTCAGCTCTGGCAGGAAAAGTATGCTTTCCTTCCGGCAGATGGCCTGGAACGCCTTTCGTATCTGGTCATATATCTGCAGGTAATGGTCATACCCGCGCGAAGACTCTAGCATGGCAATATCCGCGAGTATTACCCTGACCTGGTCCCAGAGCTTATGTATCGCATCTTCGCAGGTCACGCCTTTGTTCAGTGGCAGGTCATCTTTGTAGAAGAAAGTGGACATCCCGTCCAAGCCAAAAGTGTCTTTGTTATCCTGCAGAAAATTATCCAAGCTCTTCAAAAATGTCTTATGCGTTCCCTGAGGCAGCTTGCCTTTTAATTCCCTAAGCAATTCTAGAAACCTTGTGCGCCGAAGCTTTAGCGTAGGCGCATTTCGATGCTCAGGCACCCGGAAATCCATCCCGTGCTTGGTGGTCTGGGTGAACATATCCTTGGCCAGGTCCAGTATATCCCTCCTAGGCGACCAGGATTTATTATCTTCAGCATATAAATATTGCTCCAAGAAGTCTTCGAATATAGCCCGAAGCTGGCTATCCTGCCCCGCTCTCTCGATTATCAGGTCCAGCGCTGCCTCCAGGTAATATTCGAAATTCTTCTTGATGCGGAAATCAGCCGGTAACCCCAACCGGTAGGCACACCCGGACAACAACAGGTTGACGAAGCTGTCTATGGTCTTCACCTGGAAGGAATTATAATTCAGGATGATGGTATCGAGCGCTTGCAGGCTCTTGTCTTTGGCTGGAGCGGGTTGCAGTTTCAGATAAGCGAGCAAATCTTTCTTATCTTCCGGCTTAACGAACCCATCCAGAGCAGTCCTTTTTAACAGCTCCAGGATGCGTTCTTTCATCTCATAGGTGGCTTTGTTAGTGAAGGTGATGGCTAAGAGAGACTTGAGGGTATTCTCGGTAGGATCAGCCAGCAGTAGGCCCAGATAGGCCCTGGACAGGGCATACGTCTTCCCCGACCCCGCTGACGCTTCTACAATTTTTATGCCTGTAAATTTCATAATTACTTACCTCAGCACTTTCTCCAAAAACTCCGCTGGGGAAACAATTTCAATATCTTTATACTTCTTCAAACACAACAAATGTTTCTTATCACCAGAAATTATGAATCTGGCTCCCCCTGACAAAGCGCACTCAAGTATTCTATGGTCTGTCTCTTTTTCGCAAACTTTTGAGACCGTATGAACGGGATTTATTACTTTTACTAAATTCTCTACCCAAACCATAATATCTTTAATCTTTCGTTCAGGAAACTTTATTTTATTCCTCAGGGTATGTTCCAACTCCCCCAAAATCTCAGGAGAGATGATCACCTGAATGAACTCACCTCTGACTAACTGCATAACCTTATCAGGATTGCTGCCAGGGATCAAAATAGCAGAAATCAGGACATTGGTATCTAATACCACCCTAATTCGCATCCCTACTCCTTATCCAGCCAATTATAGACGTCCTGCTCGGTTTTCAAACCAAGCTCCTCAGCCTTCTTCTTGCCGAATTTCTGCAACTGCCTCCATTTATAATTGGAGTAATACTGGGCGATTGCTTCCCTGACTACTTCGCTCCTTGTCTTTTTCTCTTCTTTCGCCAGTTCTTCTGTTTCAGTCATTATTTCCGGCGGCAGAGAGAATGTCGCTATTGCGTTCTTCCTCATATCTATCATCCCCATTCTTTAGGGTTTCTGTAATATAAGTGTAATACATATGTATTACTTTGTCAAGCAAAAAAATACCCCCAAGCTTCTGCCTGAGGTTTTGTCTTCACATCTGCAAGGTGAACCGAACCTCAACCTACGCGGTTGAGAGTTGGGTTACATATATCTTTCCCGACCCCGCTGACGCTTCTACAATTTTAACTCCCGCGAATTTCATAACCACTATTCCTTGTTTAACCAATCATAAACATCTTGTTCGGTATTAAGACCAAGTTCTTTAGCCTTCTTTTTGCCAAACTTCTGAAACCTTTGCCCTATTCTTCTTTGTATTCATTATCTCTCCTCATACTTTTAACACCTGCGAGGTGACCACGCTTCCCAGGGGGATCCTCGAAGGTGGATTCCGGTTATTGCTATTTATATTCTTTAAATAAACTCATTATTTCATCTTCATCTGTTTCTTTTATCCCTTTTAATATTTTTTTCTGCCATTTCTCCGGAACGCTCTCAAATATGCGCTTTAGCTCCCCGCTTTCCCTTTTTTCTATCAGCGCTTTTAATATCCTAATCGCAGATTTCTTGTCTTTCTCTATTTTATCAGGTTTATTACGCCTTTGGGCAATAATCAACTTATGCAACGCAAAATTCGCTGGATGCGGTACATTATACAATCCCAGCCACCTCGATCTTAATAACATTATCAGTTAGAAAATCCAAGTCTCTTGTCTTTATGATCGGCTCATATTATAGGATGTCTTTAAAATATTGATTGTAAAAACATGAGCACCAACTGCCTATTAATATCAGATGTTTTAAAGCACCATTCTTATTTAATGTTTGCAATACCTCTATACACAAACTATACTGCTTCTTTTCCACGTAACGCTCTCTCAAGGAATTTTATCTGCTCTTTCGCCTTTTTGATCATGTCTTTATACAGCTTAACCCTCTTCTTATTCTCTTCATACTCATTCTTCTTAGCTTCTGAGGCTACCCCTTTATAGAAAAATCGTACCTTTTTCCCATCTCTTATAGCTAGATAATAGTAATACTTATTGCCCACCTTTTTTTTGACCAAAGACCCTTTTAACTTAGCAACTTCCTCTTTGTATCTCGCTACAATTTTTTTTGAATTATCCAGCTCCTCTTGCAAAACGCCTCTTATCACTCCCATACAAATTACCTTATTATACCAAACATTATTCTAATATTATAATAATATGTTTGGTAGTCTTTGTCAAGCTTTTATTATGCCAAACAAATATAAGCAGTTGAATTTATATTGTTTGGTATAATTAAATCACCCCAAGCTCCCGCCTGAGGTTTTTGCTTTTTCTATCAACTACCAGCGTAGCGTACTATCAACTATCAACCGTTCCTCAAAGCCAACCGCACATCGCGAAAGCACAAATCGTCTTGGCATCAGTCATCTGGCCTTTTTTGAACATCTTCCTGACACTAGCCCTGCTTACCGCCTGCACCGTGATGACTTCATCCTGTTCACTATGATATTTTACCAGCTCAAGCTTTTCCGCTTTATAGATCATTATTTTCTCGGTGGAATACCCCGGCACAGGATAGATATTGCCCACTAGGGTGAATTTGCCACCTGCGAAGCCGGTTTCTTCGGTCAGTTCCCGCCTGGCACAGGCCAGCAGTATTTCACCCTTTTCCGCTGTGCCGGCAGGCAGTTCGTAAAGGTACTTCTTTATCACCGGCCGGTATTGCCTCAGTAAGATGACCTTATCCTGATCGAGGAAAGGCACGATCAAAGCCGCCCCAATGTGCTTAATGACATCCATCCGCACCATATAGCCATTAGGTAATTTTATTTGCTTATGTTCCAAGGTTATCACCCGGCTGCCAGGTACAATTGTTTTTATATGCATTCTATCTCTGTTACCTTAGTTAAGGATTATCATAAGGGACGCTGTGCTTTTTCAGCGGACCTTAAAGATCTTAAAACTTCCCAGCCGAAGTTTCTGCAGTACAAATTTTCCTATCACGGCCAGAGTAGATAAACCGTAAACCATTGAGTTCAGAAAATTAATGGACGACGCTTCTTTGAAATAGCGGGCCGGAACCGGCGTCTCCCCCAGCCGAAAACCAAAATAAACCGCGGCCGCCAGAAATTCGGTATCAAACACGAAGTTATTGGAATTATTCTGCCAGGGGATGGTGTCCAGCGCCTTTCTGGTATAGGCCCGAAACCCGGTATGGAATTCGCTCAGGTTCTGCCCGAAAAAAATATTTTCGACAAAGGTAAGCGCCCGGTTGCTGATATATTTATACAACGGCATGCCGCCAGCCAGGGCTTCGGCTCTGGTCCTGATCCTCGAGCCTAACATCACGTCATACCAACCTGCGGTTAATGGCTTGATCATGTTTGGAATAAGACGGGAGTCGTATTGGTAATCCGGATGAACCATCACTATAATATCAGCTCCCTGGGCCAGCGCTTTCTGGTAGCAGGTTTTCTGGTTACCGCCGTATCCTAAGTTTTTTTCATGAACATAAACCTGCAAACCCAGGTCACGGGCCATTTTTACCGTATTATCACGACTGGCGTCATCCACAACAATAATTTCATCCACCACCCCAGCTGGTATATCCTGCACTGTCTTGGCAATAGTTTTTTCCGCGTGATACGCCGGCATAACCACCACTATTTTCAGCTTAACCATCTCTCCCCCCCTAGTACCGCTAATCTGTGTAATCGTCTTTTTAAATCTGTGTAATCAAGACATCCTAAGTCTTATTAGGATGTCTTATTCCTCTCGCGGCACAGAAGCTCAGAATGATCAACATAAAGACCCCGATCAAAACGCCAATACTGAATCTTATAGGAGCGTAAGAAAATTTGATCAGGAGCTCTCCGGCCGGGACCCTGATCGCTCGGAAAAGGTAATTCGCTTCATAGATCTCTGTTTTTTTCCCATTAACAGACGCCTGCCAGCCAGGATAGTTGGTATCAAATAGAACTAGCCAGGATTCTTGTTTTGGCGTCGTCCGTAATACTACTTCATTCATATCGTAACTCACGATCTCTGGCGCATCTTCAGAGGCAGTGCGGGCGCTTTCAGGCGCTCCCGGGATAAGCGTGGTTCCCGTCAAAACTACGGTGGCGGACGGATCAAATTCCGGAGATAACAAATAATTGACCGTATCAATATCATTTTCCGGCAGGCGCACGACAGCGTTAGGCACCAGGATGGCCCGCGGCAAAATTAACCGGTTTTCATAAATCTGAAAACTCAGCATTTTGCCTACAAACTTTAACTGCGCGTCCTTAATATCATCCCGTTGGGTAAAAATATAGCGGATGCCAAACATCCGGGCCAAAGGAGTACAACTATAGTTCGGCTGGGTTTGCAGAACCCGGACCATGTTTTCTTCTTTCACCAGATCCAGAGATTCGTAAATGCCGACGTCAAAGAGGTGATAGTTCATCCCCATATTGGATAACAGCGGCAATTTAGCGCCTAACAGATCCACCAGCCAGAGATCCGCGCGCATCTCCTTTTCAAACACGTAACGGCTCATGCCCAGCTTCTCCTGCAGAAAATGGACCACCGGCGGTTTATCCCGGTAGAATTCTTCTTTAACCAGCGGTTCCATATCCTGCATAGTTTGGCAGGAAGTTAAATTGCCGAAGAGTAATACCGCCAGCCCCAGTTGGAAAACCGTCTCTTTTATTCTCGGACGCGCCAACAACCATACCAGTAAGGCCAGTAGAAAAGCCAGCCCTTGCCGATAGTCTTTGGCCATAGTCGGCAAATAACTCTGATACAAAGATCCTATTTTCTCAGGAGCGGCTCCCGGCATATAAGTTCTGCTCAGCCAGCCAGCTATATCCCGGCGAAACCAATAAAACAAAACATACCCCAACAAAACCAAACCGGCAAAGACCGCCAGCCGGCGGACACTTTCCTCCTGCTTTAGCCGGGAAAGGAAAGATTCAAAACCAAAACCAGCCAACGTCACCAGGCTAAAATTCAAAATAAAAATATATTTTACCGGATAACGCACCAAATTAAAGCCCGGCAGGAATTTATATAAGAAACTATGCACGGGAGTATACTTACCCAAAGCCATGATCAAGCCGGCTAATCCCAGCCAGATAAAGAAACGCGCCAGCTTTTTATATTCCGGTGAACGACAGCCGAGCCAAACAAAAAACAACGTAATAAAACCAAAATAGAAACTTCTCAGCCAGGTCTGCCTAAACCATTTCTTGGCCTCCACAAAATCCCAACTAAAAGTGCGGCTAAAGGTGGTAATCAGCTCTAATGGATGCAGAGACCAATAACTGGCAATGCTATAATCCACCCCTTTTTCCCGCACCGAAAGGCCCAGCAGTTCTTTCAACAATAGTAAAACCGGTTGTAGTAAAACCAGAGCCAAACCGCCGGCAACCAGTAAAACCAAGGCTATCCTGGCTGGTTTAACCTGCTGCCGATAAAACGCGTATAGGCTATAAGCCAAGAGCAATATAAGACTGAAATACATTACTTCTGGCTGACCGCTGTAAAACTCCAAAATCAGGGTAAAACATAATAAAACCAGCCAGAGCCAGCCGCCGGACAAAGCGCGCCGGAAAAACAACAGACCAAACGCCAGCCAAACCACCGCTGACAAAGTGGTTAGCAGGTTAAGGATCGAAACCATATAACCATTAAAAGTAAAAATCAAGGTCCCAGCCAGAGCGCCGGCCGGACTTAGGGAGAAAAATCTTAATAACAAGTACAAACCTAAACCAGCCAGGAAATAATGAATAATAAACAAAAACTTAAAACCGGGAGTAAAAGGAAAAAGATAATGCAGCAGATTAAAAGGATAAAATAGCGCGTGCTGGACGGTAGCCAGGAACGGTACTCCGCTGAAAATATATGGATTCCACAAAGGAATAATCCCCCGTGTGACTCCTTCCGTAGCGTAAAAATGCGCCGGGTGATAATAACGAACCGTGTCCCGGTAACAAAAAGTGGCCTCCCGGAAAATCGTATCCTTGAAAAAAAACAGGAAAAATATCAGATAGATTCCCAAAACCAACCAATCTCTTTTGTTCAGACGCATGATTTCACTCCAGAACGCAGGAAAATTACCGACAATAACAACAGACTGACCAAAGATACGGTCAAACCCAGGACAAAATGGGTCGGCTGATAAGTGAAAACAACCTCATGTTCTCCAGCGGGCACAGCTATTCCCCGGAAAAGATAATAAGCCGGGAACACCGCGGTTTCCTTACCATCCACATAGGCCCGCCAGCCGGGATAATAAACATCTCCCAGAACCAGGGTCCCCGCCTGAGCCGCCCGCGCTTTTATCCGGATACTATTTAAAGTATAGTTTTGTGTAACTGCCGACCGGGTAAAACTAATAGACTGTTTCAATTTAAACATCATCGCCGATAAATTATTATATCTGTTAACGGCCTCATCGGTCAAAAAAATCCTGGGGAGAGTTACTTTTTTCTCATATATTTTCCATCCCCGATCTTCTATCAAGGTTAATCCCGGATCGGCAATAGTCCTCAAACTAACCAGATATTTGATCCCCAGCAAGTCCAGGATCAGGCTGGTAGAAGGCCCAGGCTGGAAACTGAGCAATGCGTAAAAATCCTCAAAACGCCCTAAATTTATTGATTCATAACCGCGCAGAATGGCCAAATGATTACCCATAGCCATATTCGGCAGCATGGCCCAGCGTATCCTGTCTTCCAACCGTCGGTTATCTGGGAGAGAGTCCAAATCCGAGGACACTGCGGTAACGTGTGTATAGGTCCAGGGGGTTAGCCCATAGCGATACTCCCCTAAATTTTTTAAAGTTGCGCTTAAGGTCCCCTGCTCCCCGGCCTGGGAGATAGGTACATACTGTTCCAGCCGACCAGTAATATAGAAACCACTGATAACCGCAATTAGGAGCACACTTGTTTTTACTATTCGGGAACGGCAAAGAAATTCCAGGCGTTCCCAGCCGTATGCAGCCAGTATGACCAGAAATAAATTAGTAAAAATAAAAAACTTTACCGGATAACGGATAAGCGCTAAACCCGGCAGTATGAACCTGATAAAATGATATATGGGAGTATTTGTACCTAACGCCATTACTGCGCTTACCAGTAGAACAGTGATCCATCCCCGTCTTAAATCATCTTTCTTTCCAGGCTTAAATACAGCCAACACGCATAAAAGCAAAGGTACTATACCAAGATAAATACTTTTAAGCCAGGGCGGCTGTGAAAATTTGGTCACCGGCCAGACTAAAGCCCCTAATTGTTTAGGGGGCAGCGCCCAGTATAACGATTGGATACTGTTGTTTGCCGGCCGGCTGGACCATTGCACCAGCTCCTTAAACGGCAATAATTCAATACCGACCAGTAAACCTGACAGCACCCCGGCTATTAATAATACTTTACCTACTCTTAAACCATGTGACCAGTAGGTGGATAAGCCAAATAAAAACAGGAACAGGAACGTAAAATACATAATCTCCGGTTGACCAGCATAGAATTGGCAGGCCAGGACTAAGCCCAGCAGTATCGGCCACTGCCACCAGCGTTGTCCGGATAAGGCCTTCTGGAAAAAAAGCAACCCAAAACAAAACCAGGTAATGGCCTGCAAGCTGGTCACCAGATTAAGCAGGGACAGCGCTGTGCCGCTGACTACATAAATCGGTAGTGCCGCGCACCTGGCCCAACGGCTGAGTCCAAGATGAGAGAGCAAAAAATAGAGCCCTATTCCGGTAAGAATAATCTGGGCTACCAGGACATACTTAAAACCCCATTCAAAAGGGAAAAAAAACAACCCTACAGACAATGGATAAAGCAGCCCATGCTGCACCGTGGCAAAGAATGGCATACCGCCGGAGATATAGGGATTCCAGAATGGAAAAATCCCCTGTTGCACACTTTCTACGGCTAACCTTTTCACCGGCCGGTAATACTGGGAAATATCCCTGGCGTAAAAAGTCGAATCCGTAAACAGCAGACGGCCAAAGTACGCCAGAATCAGAACCATAAAAATCTCTAAATAAATAAAGTCCTTACGGGTAAAGCGCGATAATTCCGGCATCAATTTCCTCGCTGGCGGCAGTAATCCTGGCGCCGGAATATCAGCACCGCTGGATCGTAGTCGCCAAAAGCATTATAAAGTTGCTGCCATTCCGCTCGGAGCGATTTACTGCCGCGAGTGAAGTTTTTCACCTCCCGGCGACCCAGCACCAATATTCCTCTATTACTGCTACAGTAACCAAAGCCGTCTAAAACATAGTGCTGGTCAACCAGGTTAAAAACCTCGTTAAAAATAGGGTTGTCTTTACTTACCGCCGGATAGTCGTATAACGAACTACCCATATTAACTTTAATCAGGTACGGAGGCAGATTCTTCTTTAGCGCCTGGATAACCTCCTTTTGCCTGGCCGCTGGATCGCCATAAGCATAGGTCAGAGTATAGGCGGTAATATGCGTACCTACCAGGGTCCGTTGGCTGTAAAAATATATTTCCGGTTCAGACCCTAAAATGTATATTTTATCGGCTGGCGCCGTATGCCTGGCCACATATCTGCCGATAGTTTTAGCCATAGAGAATATCTGGCCAACGTATAATTTCCGTGAAATCATCTCCGGACTAATAAAGTGATACTGCTTGACCAGGCTGACTAAGGGAAACAAAACCAGCAGAGTAGCGAACGCGTAATAACCAGACCGCAACCAATGATTTTTATTCAACAACCTACGGTATATATATTGTATCACCCAGGCTATCAATAAAGCTTGCGCCGGGATAAGCAGTTGGAAATACTGACTGCGGAAATGCCAGCCGGTGGCCGTAGACAGCAAAAGGGAAAAGAACCACAGCCAATACCAAGCTAACTCTTTTCGGCGCTTAAAAAGCGTTATAATTAGCGCTAGCAAGAGTAGAAAAACCAGAGAAAAATGACTGACCAAAATCCCTTTAAAAGTGTAGCGGCAATGATAGGACAAAGCTTCCCAAAAATAGTTATGGTTGGAAAACGAAGCGGTAATAGCCTGGCTTTGCACTTTAGGAAAGATAAAATTCCAATACAAAAACTCCGGCCAGGCTTTTTGATGGTTAAAATACAAAATAAATGGGACCAGCCCCCCTACCAAGCCAGCCGCCAGCCAGAATATTCTTGACCAGAACAGCTTATAATCTTTGCTTCTAAAATAATACCAGGCCCAGACGGCCAAGACAAAAAACAAATGGAAAACAGCCGTAGGTTTGATCATAAAAGCCAGACCCATAGCCAATCCGTTGCCCGCAGCCAAAAGCCACTGGGGCCGGACTAAATCTTTTTGCAGGAAGATAAAGCTAATCATGAGCGGCAGTAAAACAAATATTTCCCGCTGGCTCATATTTGCCAAAATACTCGGATCCGTAGTGAGAAATATAAATATTATTCCCGCCAGCCAGACACTTTTGCTTCCTAACAGTTGTTTGGCCAGATAACAAAATACCCCCAAAGATAACAAAAGATACCACAGGGTGAACAATCTGATTCCCTTAACCGTGCGCTCACAGACAAAAAAAGCGCAGCGATACAGGAAAAACACCCCGGGAGAGATATAGGTTACAATATCCCGATACGGCATCACCCCATAATCCATTTGCCAGGCCAAATAAGCATATTCCCCTTCATCGCGTTCCAAAGGCACTTCCAGAAATGGCGCCCGGATCAAAAACAAACCTATAGCCAGCAATATAAAAATCAGCCCTCCCTGGCGAGTGAACATTTATTATTCTCCTTAGAGCAAAGGTTTTGAGTTCTTTCTTCTCGTCTGCTGTGCACTTTTTCCCTCTAACCAGGCCTCTATTTTACATCTTTTCGTCGCTATATCAAAGAGGTCAGACTTTTTCAGAAAGTTAGACTCCACTTCGTTCCGCTAACTGATTATCCCCTGCTGATCCCGATAAAATCGGGATCAAACACGCGGGGACAGACACAGATTATTACGAAGATTATCCCCCCTAGTCCCGACTTTTCGGGACTGGCAGGGGGGGGCGGCCTAGATTTTTATCAGCTAGGCTTGTA